>JAUYAJ010000655.1 GCA_030693565.1 Rubrivivax sp. | reverse complement strand
GGGTGCTGGCGCGGCTGGCGCGCGGCGAATCCGACGAAGCCCGGGCGCGGCAGTGCGAGCGTGCGGCAGCCGAACTCGAATGATGGGCGCGCCTTGATCGGTGTCCAATATCCCTGCTACAATGCGAGGCTTCGCGGCTGTAGCTCAGTTGGATAGAGTACTTGGCTACGAACCAAGGGGTCGTGGGTTCGATTCCTGCCAGCCGCACCAGTAGAGACGAGGGTCAGCACGTAAGCGCGTGCTGACCCTTTAGTCTTTCTGCACCGCCCTTTGCGGCGTGCCAGGTCGACGGCCCGGCCCCTGGGCGGGCCGCTCGCGCAGGCGTCAGCGCCGCTGCGCTGCCTGCCGAATGCGCACGGCTTCTTCCTGGTCGGCCAGTTCGAGCTGCTCCTCGATCGCCTTCAGCGAGGCCTCGATCTCGGGCAACAACACGTTGTCCAATGCCTGAGCGCGGCGCTCGGTGCGGCGGTACTCGGTGGCCAGACGTTCGAGGTTGCCGGCGCAGGCCGCCAGCTGTGCCAGCGGCGCGAACAAGGCCACGAAGGCGTCGCGGCAAGCGCGCGCTTCGGGCGAGGCATCGAGGGCTTGATCATCCGGCTCGGCACCGCGCTCGCCGAACGCCACGCCCTGCAGCGGCACGCCCAGGAACAGCGTTCGCGTCGGCGTTGCCAGCGGCGGCGCCAGCGGGGTCGGTGGGTAGGCTTGCAGCGCTTCCAGGCCGTGGCGCTGCAAGGCGCCGCGCAAGCCGGCGCCGGCGCTGCGCAGGCGCTCGATCAGCGCGGCCGTGAGCGTTTCATGTTGCGCCAGGCCGCGCAGCATCTCGGCCGCGAGCAGCATGCGTTTTTCGTCGAGGAACTGGTAGCCCTGGCGCATCAGCCCGCGCTCGTCGGCCAGCGCCAGCGCGGCGCTCTTGGTGACCAGGACCTCAGCCATGGCCGGGGGCGTCGGCGGCGCCGAGGTGGCGCGCGATCTGGGCGTCGCTGAGCCGGGTCAGTTCGCCGCGCGGCAGGTCGCGCAGCAAACGCCAGCCGATGGCCATGCTGTCGTCGAGCGGGCGTGCGGCGTCCTGTGCCACCAGTTCGCGCTCGAAGCGCTCGGCGAATGCGAGGTAGCCGCGATCAGCCGCCGACAAGCCGTCTTGCCCGACCACGCTGGCGAGCACGCGCACGCGCACGGCCTTGGCGTAGGCGGCGAACAGCTGGTGCGCCAGCGCCGGGTGGTCGGCTTGGGTGTAGCCCTCGCCGGTGCCTTGGTCGAACAGGCGCGACAGGCTGGGCAGCACGTTGATCGGCGGGTAGATGCCGCGGTGGTCGAGCGCGCGGTCGAGCACGATCTGGCCTTCGGTGATGTAGCCGGTGAGGTCGGGAATCGGGTGGCTGATGTCGTCGGCCGGCATCGTCAGGATCGGCAGCTGCGTCACCGTGCCGCGGGCGCCGCGCGCCGAACCGGCGCGTTCGTAGATCGTCGCCAGGTCGGAGTACATGTAGCCGGGATAGCCTTTGCGGCTGGGGATCTCGCCGTGGCTGGCCGACACCTCGCGCAGCGCCTCGCAGTAGTTGGTCATGTCGGTCAGGATCACCAGCACATGGCGGCCTTCGTCGAAGGCCAGGTATTCGGCAGCGGTCAGCGCCACACGCGGCGTCAGCAGGCGCTGCGGGCTGGGTTCGCTGGCCAGGCTCAGGAACATCGCGGTGTGGCCGAGCGCGCCCGAGTCTTCCATCGCGCGGCGGAAGTTCTCGGCCGCGTCGTGTGAGACGCCGATGCCGACGAAGACGATGGCGAAGTCGCCCGACTGCGCGTTGCGCAGCCGCGCGTGACGTGCGATCTCGATCGCCAGCCGGTCGTGCGGCAGTCCGCCCGACGAGAAGATCGGCAGCTTCTGGCCGCGGATCAGGCTGTTCGTGAGGTCGATCGCCGACACGCCCGTCTCGATGAAGTCGCGCGGCAGCGCGCGCAGTGCCGGATTCATCGCCCGCGCGTCGATGCGCCGCCACTCGAGCGCCGCCACTGGTGGCCCGCCGTCGGCGGGCTGGCCCAAGCCGTTGAAGACCCGCCCGAGCAGGCCGGGGCCCACGCCCAGGCGCAGGGGCTCGCCGCGAAAGCGCACCCGCACGCCGCTCAAGCTCAGGCCTTGCGTGCTTTCGAGGACCTCGATGACCAGGGTCTGCTCGTCGATGCTGGTGACGCGGCCGACGCGCGGCCGCACGGGCGATTCGCCGTCCATCAGCACCTCGACCGCCTCGCCCAGTGTGACTTCGACATTGCGGCGCAGGAACAGCAGCGGTCCGTCGATGCGGGTGGCCGTGCCTTGCACACTGAGATCGGCCCACATCGTCAAGCGCCTTCCTGCGTGCCAGCGCCGGCCGGCGCAGCGCCCAGCGCCGCACACTCGCGCTCGAGCTCAGGCCAGAGCTCGGCGAAGCGGCCGAGTTCGTTCTCGCCGATCTCCTCGCCCATGCGCTGCAGCCGGCGGTGCACCGGCAGCGCGGCGACCTGCTCCGGGCTGGCACCGCGCGCCAGCGCCTCGCGGCCCAGGGCGATGAAGCGCATCACCAGGCGCAGCATCTCGCTCTGCCGCTCGGCCGAGCAATAACGGTCGACCTCGGAAAACGCCGACTGGCGCAGCAGCGCTTCGTTGACGAGTTCGGCCGCCAGCAGCGTGAGTTGCTGTTCGGCCGGCAAGGCGTCTTTGCCGACGATGCGTGCCATGCGTTCGAGGTGCGCCTGTTCTTCGAGCAGCGCGAGCAGCTTTTCGCGCTGGCGCAGCCAGTTGTCGTTGCCATGCGCGGCCCACCAGCCGGCGAAGCGCGCGGCGTCGACGGCGTAGGACTGCAGCGGATGGATCGCCGGGTAGAAGCGCGCCTGCGCACGTTCACGGTCCAGGCCCCAGAAGCAGCCGACATGGCGTTTGGTGTGGTTGGTCACGGGCTCGGAGAAGTCGCCGCCCGGCGGGCTCACGGCGCCGATGATGGTGAGCGAGGCTTCCAGCCCGCCCAAGGTCTGCACGCGCGCCGCGCGCTCGTAGAACTCGGCCAGCCGAGAGCTCAGGTAAGCCGGGTAGCCCGCCTCGCCCGGCAGCTCGCCGAGCCGGCCTGAAACCTCGCGCAGCGCCTCGGCCCAGCGGCTTGTCGAGTCGGCCAGCAGCGCCACGTGCAGGCCCTGGTCGCGGAAGTACTCGGCCACCGTGACGGCGGTGTAGATGCTGGCCTCGCGCGCCGCCACCGGCATGTTCGACGTGTTGGCGATGATCACCGTGCGCTCCATCAGCGCGCGGCCGGTGCGCGGGTCGACCAGGCGCGGGAACTCCTCCAGCACTTCGGCCATCTCGTTGCCGCGCTCGCCGCAGCCGACGTAGACGATGATGTCGGCGTGGCACCACTTGGCCAGGGTTTCCTGCAGCACCGTCTTGCCGGTGCCGAAGCCGCCAGGGATGGCGGCGCGGCCGCCGCGCGCGACCGGGAACAAGGTGTCGAGGATGCGCTGCCCGGTCAACAGCGGTTCGTCGGCGCGCAGGCGCTGCAGCACCGGCCGCGGCCGCCGCACCGGCCAGCGGTGGGTCAAGCCGATGGTGTGCAGCTGGCCGCCAGCGTCGCGCACGGTCGCCAGCACGCCATCGGCCGCCACCTCAGCCTGCGCCGCGATCGCCTCGACGAGCCCGTCGACGTCGGGCGGCAGCAGGCACAGCCGGGCCTGCGCCGTGCCCTCGACTTCACCGATCGCGGCGCCCGGGCCGAGCCGGTCGCCCACCCGCACTGAGGGCACGAAGACGTGGCGCTGCGGCGCCGCGCCTGCATCGCTGTCCAGCCGACGCAGCAAGCCGTCGTAGATGTGGCCCAGCAACCCGGGGCCGAGCGGCACCGACATCGGCAGCCCGGTGCCCGTTACCGGATCGCCGGGCTTGAGGCCGGTGGTGTCTTCGTAGACCTGGGCAACGAAGCTGTTGCCCTCCAGGCGGATGACTTCGCCGGGCAGCCGCGCGGGGCCGACCTCGACCGCCTCACCGACCTGAAAAGGTGCTGTGGCGGTCGCATGCAGCACCGGCCCGCTGAGGGCGCTGATGACAGCCGTGCGCGCTGCATTCATCGCGGCAGCTCCGCCGCCGCGCCGGCGTCGAGCCGGGCCAGCAGCGCCGACTCGAC
>JAUYAJ010000653.1 GCA_030693565.1 Rubrivivax sp. | reverse complement strand
CGCCTGGACTTCCTGATCCAGGAATTGCAGCGCGAGGCCAATACGCTGGGCTCGAAGTCGGCGGCGCTGGAGATGACCCACATCTCGGTGGAGATGAAGGTGCTGGTCGAACAGATGCGCGAGCAGGTTCAAAACATCGAGTAGGTTTTCGGGGGGTCCAAAGCGAACCCCAGAAACGCACTAACCCGTTGTCGTGTAAGGATATTTTGTCCCGGACCGTCCCAGGGCGTCGCAGCGAAGCGCGCGCAACCTGTGGGGTTTATTGTGGGGTTTTTCGGGTTCGCAGCGCTTTTGGCATGCGCACCCGACAAAAAACCCCACAGCCTCACAGGAGCCTCTGGGACATGAACCGACAGCAACGACCCATCACTGACCGCGAGATCAAGGCTTGGCTCGCCGCCGGCTCCGTGGACCGCGGCGTGGGCGAAGGCCTGACCTTCGTCGCGAGCAGCACCGCCGCGCAGGCCGGCAAGGCTTCGTGGATCCTTCGCTACCGACTCAAGGGCCGCTCCAAGGAGAAGGTTCTCGGGCGCTATCCGGAGCTGTCGCTGAAGGATGCGCGCGAGCAGGCGCGGCAGGACCGCGCGCAGATCGAACGCGGCATCGACGTCGCCGCAGCCAAGCAGGCAGAGAAGGCGTTGCTGCTGGAAGTGCCCACGGTGCAGCGGCTGGGTGAAGTCTGGTTCGCGAAGTACATCCAGCCGCGCTACAAGCATCCTGAAGTCGTGGCCCGCGTCCTGCGCAAGTACATCAATCCGGTGCTCGGGCCGGTCGCGCCGCCCGACGTGCAGCCGGCCCACATCGACCGCGTGCTGACCCGCATCGTGGCCAGCGGTGCGCCCACCGTCGCCAATGACGCCCTTCGCTACATGAGCCGGATGTTCCGGATGGCTGCGCGCAACCAATGGATCGAACGCAACCCGGCGGCCGACTTCGACCTGGTGGATGCGGGGGGCGACGAGGTGTCCCGCGACCGCTGGTTGACGGAGGAAGAACTGCAGCAACTCGCCCAAGCCATGTGGACAACGTCGAACTTCGGGCGCGAGAACGAACTGGCCGTCTGGCTGCTGCTGGCGCTGTGCGTCCGCAAGATGGAGTTGCTGTCGGCCCGGTGGGACGCATTCGATCTCGAGGCGGGCATCTGGACCCTGGCCAAGGAGAACACCAAGACACGCTCCTCGATTCGCATCCCCCTGGCGGAACCTGTGATCGCATGGCTCAGGGAAGCCCGGATCTTCTCGTTCGGCAAGCGCTATGTCTTTCCGGCTCGTCGCCTTGTTCGCTCGCGCATGGGCGTGGAGCGCAACAACCGGTACGAGCATGTCGGCCCCGACACCCTCAACGTTGCGCTCAAGCGCCTGAAGGTCCTCGACATCGAGCACTTCACCGTGCACGACATGCGGCGGACCGCGCGGACGCACCTCGCCAGGCTCGGCGTTGATCGCTTCGTCGCCGAACGCTCGCTCAACCACAAGCTGGGCAATGTCGAAGGCATCTACGACAGGCACGACTACTTTGCCGAGCGAGCAGCCGCGCTGGACGCATGGGCCGCGCTGCTGGCAAAGGTCGAGAAAGGCAAGCTGCCCGCCGGTCCGACGAAGGCGGCCCGCGTCGCAGCGAGAAGGCCCCGGCGCGCGAGCGCGGTGACGAGCCCTTGATCCGCACGGCATCGAACTCGCGCCCAAGGTCGCCTGTCCAGCGTCCTGCATCAGCACGCTCGACACCGCCAACCATGCAGGATTTCGCCCCGAATCCAGCATGTCGCCAATGCCGCTTGCATCCTAGAGTTGCCGACATGCCTCTGACCGGAGACCGCCTGTGCAACGCAACCCGTCTGTACCAACGCCCCGCCGCACCGAGGCCGTGACGCCGCTGTTCCTGCGCATGCCCACCGTCATGCGGATGACCGGCCTCGGACGTTCGACCATCTATCGGCTCATCGCCGAGCGCAAGTTCCCGAGCCCGGTGCGCCTCGGGCCCCGCGCGGTGGCATGGAGAAGCTCCGACCTCGACGTATGGAGCGAGGCGCGACCCGTCGTCTCGCATTGAAGACACCCTTTGCGTGCGAGCTGCCTGTGGCACGGCGGGAGCTCAGGCTGTCATCGTGATCTTGAGAACAACGCCGATCAACAGCATCGCGCCCAGCACATTTCCCCATCGCCAGGTCGTGAACCAGTAGCGATGGTTCACCCACAGGGCGCAATGCAAGCGCCCCAGGCCGAAGAGCACGGCGAGCGCGGTGACGAACGGGCCGATCAGGCCCACCGGCTGCGGTGCATGCCGGATCAGCAGCACCCACATCACCGGCCACATGACGGCATCGACGGCCGCGAGCAAGCGCCGGCCGGGCCAGTTTGGCGCATCCGGCCGGGGTTCGCGAGCAACCAGCAACCACATATCTCCTCCGATCCAGCCCGCATGGGCGGGTCCACTGCGCCCACGCGACCGGTTCAGTCTGGCGATCGGCGCAGCGGCCCCGGCAGCCAGCGCTTGCCGGCCAGCCGCGACGCCGCTGCGATCACCAGCGATTCCTTCTTCATCGCCTCCACGCCGCCACCGGCCAGATCCGGCCCGGCTTCCTTCAGCGCCTGGACGATCCGCGCCTTGGGCACGTGTTTCAGGTAGCCCTCGGCGGTCGGCTCCCACCAATCGGCCATGTCCAGTCCGACCGCAGCGGCGATGGCGTCGGCATGGGCCGGCGCGCCAGCGCCCGGCAGCGCGTTCACCGTCAACGCGCTGCACAGCGCGAGCAGGTCGATCTGTTCGCCCTGGGAGAGAGCGATCAGCCAACCGAGCCACGCATCCTGCCGCTCGGGCAGACGCGCGCACCACGCCTCCTTGGCCTGCTGCACCGCCTTCCATGCCGGGCTGGCATTGAGGTCATCGGCCGCCGCCTCCAATGCGTGCGCCGACATCTGCGGCGACAGTCGCAGGGCAGAGCCCATGCGCGAGTCGTCGCCCCCGAAGATGCGCAGCACGAAGACATGAAGCAGCGAAGCCAGGGCAACCGCCGTGTTCTGCGCCAGCATGGCCTGCAGCGCCATCGTCCGGTGCGCCGCCAGCCGCTTGGTCAGTGCGTCGCTGCAGCACGGCACCCCCCGCTCCGGCGTGGCGGGTGCGGACAAGGCGCCGTCGGCGGACTGCTCGGCGTCGCCGGCATCGGTCCCGCTCGCGGGCCGGGTCACAGCTGCCGAAGCCTTGCGGTCCGACTCGCGCACCAGCCCGCGGATCACCTCGACGTCGCCCACGCGGTTGATGGTGACGATGACGCCCGCATGGGCCTTCGCCTCCGGCGTCCAGATCTTCAGGGCTTCGTGAAGCGCCTTGCACCTGGCTTCGATGTCCTGCTCTTCCAGGTCGATCAGTTCAGCTTCGTCGGCCGACCACTCGGGCGCATCGTCCAGCGCCTGGGCCTGCTGGTCCAGTTCGGCACTGCGCTGCGCCAGGGCGTCGAGTTCCTCCTGCTCGGCAGCCGTCGGTTCCCGCGTGCCGTTTGCGCACGGCGCGAACTGGCGCAGGGCCTGCGAGTCCACGCTCAGGCGCGCCTCCACCCAGCTCCAGCCTTCGTCCCGCACCGTGCTGGCGAGCGCTTCCAGCGTTTCGGTCGCCAGCCGCTCCAGCAGCGCCGGATCCGACAGGAAGCGGCTCTGCCCGTCGTCGAACAGATCGCGCCGCACGACACCGCCCGCCGCCTCGTAAGCCTCGATGCCCACGAACCGAACCAGTGCGCTCCCCGCGGCCTCGACCTCGCCCGCGGTGAGCCGGCGCCGCAGCGCAATGGGCGTCCGGTCCCAGGGCTGCGCGTCGAACCACATCCGCTCCTGCACCGCGTGGTCGTCGCTCAGAGTGAGCGCCATCAGTTGATCGAGGTTGATGCCGTCCTCGCGGTACAGCGCCAGCAACTTCGGCGACAGCGCCGAGAGCCTCAATCTGCGCTGCACCGTCAGCACCGACACGCCGAATCGCGCAGCCACGTCCTCGACGCCCTTGCCTTCGCCGATCAGCGCCTTGAAGGCATCGAACTCGTCGGCCGGGTGCATGGCCTCGCGCCCGCTGTTCTCGGCCAGGCTGACCTCCAGCGCGCGCTCGGGCGGCACCAGTTCGCACAGCACCTCGTGCCCCTTCGGCAAGCGCCCGCGCTGCTGCAGCAGCAACATCGCACGCCGCCGCCGCTCACCGGCCGCCACCGCAAATTTCGGTTTACGCGCCCTACCCCGCCCGACCACCTGCTCGGTGACCACCAGGTTGTGCAGCAGGCCTTGCGCCTCGATCAGCGCCGCCAGTTCTTCGACCTGACCGAGCGAATGACGCCGAACGTTGAACCGCGACGGCACCAGGCTGGACAGGGGCACCGACAACAACTCTCTTGTGCGTTCCATGATGATGAACTCCATAGGTTGAGACACTCCGCGACCGCGCTGCGACGACGGTTCACGGCGGCGCGCCGGGCCAGGGACAGGCCCGGGTTCTGAACGACTCGGCGGCGCTTCGTGAACCGCGCCGCGTCAACTCCCTGCCTTGGATCTCGCCTCGCATGAAGACCTCGCCTGCCTTCCAAACTTGAAAACCGCCTGCCCTGTTTTCCGAGGGAGCCGGGTTGGCTATTGATCCCTCGGCGTTGGGTTGAGCGGACTGCTGCCCCGCATTCGTCGGTCGCCGTGCGACACCGACAGCGCCGCGGAGATGCGCCAGCGCAAGGGCAGCGTGGAATCAATGGAAGGGGCCCGCCGCAGGCGGGAAGGCGGCCGTTTATGCCGCGAAAGGCCCTTGCGCCGGCGCGCGCGGCGCTACGGTTCGCACATCGGGCGGCCGATGAACGCGGGCTGCTCCACACCACCGTCGCGGCACGCATGGGTGCGCACGACATGGCGTGCGCTCAGGAGGTTCGCGAGTCGCCCCACGTACGAACGCCTGCCAAGAATCTTCGGCGCCGAGGCGGACAGTGCGACGTCACTTGGGTACTTCTACAACCTGTGTAGAAGCCCGTCCTCTGCGGGCCACCACAAGCCGCCTTTCCGAGCGGATCGTGCAGTCCCCTTTCAACGCTTGGAGCAGGCATGCGCCGTTTCCACGAGGCGCCAGCCGCAGCCGTTGCGGCATCGAAGGCGCCACAGTGGCCTGATGACCGTCGCTGCGAGACGACGACGCGACGCGGGCCTGGGCCGATCCAAGCGAGGGGGCATCCGGTGTCGGCCGTAGGCGCCACCACCCGCCACTCCTTCAGCCAAGGTGGCCACAGGCGACCGCAACAGGGCGGCTGCTCAAAGGCCGTGGCGGGTCAGATTGTCACGAACTCCCACCAGGTCGGTCCCGTCGTGCACCCACCCGTGCGCCCACCCGTGCGCCCACTGTGTATGGCGTCCGCGCTGATGCCAAGCAACATCGCCACCCTGGCCACTGAGCCGCCGAGGCGCATTCCTGTCGCCTGCCATCGTTCCCGCGCAAGCCTATTCGGGGTCACAACCGTCATCGGCCCCACCCCTGACTTCAACGTGGGGTCACTGCACCCTTGAGGCCATCGGAGCGCCCCACCGGCGTGGCGGTCGCCATTTCAGGCTGAGCAGTGCTGGCCGGGCGCTGTTCCAGTGCCCACAAGTGGCACGGGCTCGCCGGCATTCAGTTCGCCCGGCAATTGCGGCAGGGTTGGCATGTCGGTGAACTGCACCTCCGCCCGGACGCGCTGCTCCGACGGCATGATGTCGACGCCCACAATCGTTGCCCCATCAACCGGCGGCGCTTCAACCGCGACGGTCAAGGCAGGCCAAGCCCAATCTCCACCTGTGCGACGAGGGGGAGATCTGACTCCAGTCGCTGGAGCGCGCGTGCTGGGAGCCGTCCATGGGAAGGACGGCATCGCCCGGATCGACCAAGACGAAACGGTGGGGGCGCCTCCATCGCGCCTTGTGCCGGCAGGGCGCTCCGTGCAGCTGCCGCACCGCGTGCGCCGACGGCAGCTGCTACAGCAGCTTCTTGAGCACAGCCGCGTTGGCTTCGCAAAGCGCCCGGAAATCCGCGCTGATGCGTTCATCCGACGCGGCCGCTTGCCAGAACGCCACGGCTGCTTCGGCCGCCCGCTCCCAGCGCCCGCGCTCCGCGGGCAGCGGCAACCTGGGCTCGAACCTGCGGGGGGGCAGCTCGACGCCGCGCGCCGGGGCGTAGAGCATCGGCAGCATGTCGTACGCCGGCGCCAGGACCAGACCGGCCTGGCCATCGGGCGCGTGCCGCTGGAACGACAGGTTGCCCTCGTGCATGTCGGTGTTGCCGATGAGCTGTCCGAAGGCCCACAGCAAGGAGAGGTGCTCGACGTCGTCCCCGCTCAGCCACCCACGGGCCGCGAGCTGCCGACCCACCTCGGTCCAAGGCACGCCTGCCGGGCCGAACAGCGCGCCATTCAGCGAGCCCCACGAAACCACGCCGGAGCGCCCCAGCGGCCCATGGCGGTCGAAGCGGTCGACCTCAAGGTAGGTGCGTCCACCGAAGCGATGGATGCGCGACCGAGCCGCACCGACGCCGAGTTGCTTCGGCAGCACCTGGCTCGCAAGGTGTTCACACACCAGTAGATCGGCCCAGCGCCGGGTGCCCGGTGAATCGTCCGAGCCGCTGAACTTCACCAGCACATGCTGAACTTGCCCGTCGGCGAACGCGCGCATTGCGGCGAACGTGGGGAACTCGCCGCCTGCCGACGAGCCCACCACGCCCTGTCCCATTGCCGCCTCGGCCCGCGCGGTATAGGCCTGGGCCAACTCGGCATCCGCGATGGCCGACTCGCCTTGGTCCAGTCGCGCGTCCGGGATGCGGTCGAGCCAGCGACGGCATGCCGACTCGCCCACGATGAAGTCCCCGGGCAGGTCCGAGCCCAGCAGCGACATCGCATGCAGGGCGTGGTCGTCGGACCATGAAGCCGGGTCCTGCGGCACCTGCAGCATCTCGGCGTGATGCCGCGCCAAGCGGCGTCCCAGGAAGCCCTGCGGGCGCATGTCGTGCAGCGGGTACGGCAGGCCGTCGAACCACCCCGCCAGCATCGCGTCATCCAGCGGCCAACCAAAGTCCGCGAGGAACTCCC
>JAUYAJ010000650.1 GCA_030693565.1 Rubrivivax sp. | reverse complement strand
CTCGGCCGCACCGACGACGTCATCAACGTCGCCGGCCACCGGCTGGGCACGCGCGAGATCGAGGAAAGCATCTCCAGCCATCCCAACGTGGCCGAGGTCGCCGTCGTCGGCGTGGCCGACAAGCTCAAAGGTCAGGTCGCGATGGCCTTCGTGGTGCCCAAGGATGCGTCCAAGCTCGCTGCGCCGGCCGATGCGCTCAAGCTCGAAGGCGAGATCATGAAGCTGGTCGACCAGCAGCTCGGCGCAGTGGCCCGGCCGTCGCGCGTGCGTTTCGTCACCGTGCTGCCCAAGACGCGCTCGGGCAAATTGCTGCGCCGGGCCATCCAAGCGGTGTGCGAGCTGCGCGACCCGGGCGACCTGACGACGATCGAGGACCCGAGCGCGCTGCAGCAGATCAAGGACCTGGTCGGCGCGGGCTGAGAGGTTGAGAGACCATCGCCAGGGTCTGCGGCTTCATCAACTCACGACGCACCCGGCATCGGTCCGGTGGGCCACCCTTTTCAGCGTTGCCTGAAGTTCGGAGGAGGGGGGTCAAGAGCCGCCGCCGGCTCCTTCTCGTATTGACGCAAGTCAATGGCCCGGGAGGGTTCATCGCATAATCTGACACACTGAAATAAGAGGGTGCGACGAGTCAACATGTTCCGCCATCGCCGACAACTTCACCGCTGGGCAGTCCACGTGCTGTTCGTGTGGCTGTTCGGCATCGCGGCCGGGATTGCCCATGCGTGCTTGACACCGAACCCCGTGACACTGGGCGCCCAGCGGTCAGCGCCCGCGGTCGAAGCGGTACACGGCGGCGCGGCAGCATCGGCAAGCGAGCTTCATCTTGGGTCGCGCCAGTCGCAGCCTGAGGGTGCGCCGGGTCATGAGGGCTCACCCGGCAAGTCGAACTGCCTGGACTTCTGTGACAAGGCGGCGGTTTTGATTCCTCCGTCGAAGTTTGCGCTCGACAATGTTCACGGCCATGCACTGCCTCCCCCGGCAGTTGCGATGACGCGTCCGGTTGCGGATTCTTCGCCGGACCAACCGTTGCCGCCACGCAGGGATGGCCACCTGGCGCCACCGATCACGATCGCCTTCCTGCGCTTGGCGCTATAGCGCCTGACACCGGCAGCCGGCGCCCGCCTGCGCTGACTCGTGCCCTTTGCGCCTGCCGTGGGTTGCCATCTTGCGGTGGCGTGCTGAGCGGCGTGCTTCCCCCGCGATCCGGTTCGACTTTGCCCCACCCTTGGCGGTCAGGCCGATCTGCAGCGGCCTCATCCATTCAGGAGTTCATTGTCATGATCGCCCTGCGCATTCTTTTCGTCGCGCTCTTCGCGGCGTCGATCGCACTGACCGCACAGTCACAACCGGTGGCTGCCGCTTCAGCGCCGATGACAAGCGCCTTGATGCCGCGCGACTGTGCCAACCCGATAGCCAAACACGATCACGGCGCTGAAAGGGGCTTGCCGACAGCGAAGTCCATGTCCGGTCCATGTGCGCCGGCCGCCGCTGCATCGGCCCCGAAGGCCAAGCTCCCGCATGACCACGCCAAGTTCCACAAGAACCAGTGATCGCACGCGCGTCATTGCCGCAGTCACGCAAGGAGCCGCCTCATGAGATCACTTCACGATCACGCCGGCAGTACGCCGCGAGGGCAGAACCGGTCAGGCATCGACCCATGGCTGTCTACCAAAGACGCTCGACAAGACAGGCCTATGGACAGCATCGATCTTCATTCGTCGCCTTCGCGTTGCAGCAGCGCGAACAAGCAGGTCGCGGACAGTCAACGCTCCGGGGGGTGCTGCCGTGACTGTTGAGCGATGGCTGCGTGGCCTGTCGGTGGCCGCCCTGGTCAGCGCCGGGCTGGCCGGCCCGGCCCTGGCCCAGGAAGAAGCGCTGGGGGCCAACGTGCAGGGCCTGCTGGCGTACGCACGCACTCAAAGCCCCGAACTCGGCGCCATGCGGCAGGAGGCCGACGCAGCGACCCAGCGCGTGCAGCCTGCCGGCGCGCTGCCTGATCCGGTGCTGCGCGTCGAGCTGATGAACATCAACAACTACGGCAACGACGCGCCGTCCAGCCTGCTGCCCTGGCGCGTCGGAGAGACGCGTTACACGCTGATGCAGATGCTTCCCGGCTGGGGCAAGCGCGAGCTGCGCCGCGACGTTGCTGCCGCCGATGCGACGCAGGCGAGGGCGCGCACCGAAGCCACCTGGGCCGAGCTGGCCGCGCGCATCAAGGCCACCTACGCCGAGTACTACCGGGCCGCCGGCAACGAACGGCTGGCGCGCGAGGTGCTCGATCTGATGTCGCGGCTGGAGCAGATCGCGCAGGCGCGCTATGCCGGCGGCCTCGTGGCCCAGCAGGACTCGATCCGCGCACAGCTGGAGCAGACGGCCATGCGCTCCGAACTGATCGCGCTCGACAGCGAGAAGCGCCAACTGCGGGCGCGGCTCAACGCTCTGCTGGCCCGCGAGGCGGCCGCACCGCTGGCCGAGCCGCTGCTGCTGCGCCCCTTGCCGCCGCTGGCCAGCTCGGACGCCGCGACGCTGGCCGAGCGCGCGCGCGCGACCAACCCGCTGCTGCAAGTTGAGCAGGCGCGCTGGCTGGGTGCGCAGAAGAACCGCGACCTCACCTGGCGCAACCGCTATCCCGACCTGCAGGCGGGCATCGCCCCCACCCAGATGCGCTCGCGCATCACCAGCTGGGGGCTGATGCTCGAGCTCAACATCCCGCTGCAGCAGGAATCGCGCCGCGGCCAGGAGCGCGAGGCCGAGGCGATGGTCTCTGCGGCGCGGTCGCGAACCGAGGCGCTGGCGCTGCAACTGCTGGGCGAGCTTGGAGGGCAGCTCGCGGCCTTCGATGCCGCGCGGCGCACCGAATCGTTGATCAGGACGCAGATGCTGCCGCAGTCGGATCTGACGCTGCAATCGGCGCTGGTGGCCTACGAATCGGGCAAGGTCGATTTCGCGACCCTGCTCGACGCCCAGCGCCAGATCCGCAAAGCGCGGCAAGACCATTTGAAGACCCAGGTCGAGGCGCAGATCCGCCTGGCCGACATCGAACGCATCGTGGGAGAAGACTTTTGAAAACGTCGTCGATCCTGCTCGCCATCGCTGTGCTCGGAGCCGTGGGTGCGGGCAGCTATTGGCTCGGCACGCGCTCGCCAGCACCGGCTCATGAGGTCGCAGCCGTCGCCGCGCCTGCGGCGGATGCCGTCAAACAGCGCAAGTTGCTGTACTACCGCAACCCGATGGGCCTGGCCGACACCTCGGCGACACCGAAGAAGGACCCGATGGGGATGGACTACACCCCGGTCTACGAAGAGCAAGAGGCCAGCGAGCCGGCGGCCGCCGGCCAGGTGCGCATCAGCACCGAGAAGATCCAGAAGCTAGGTGTGCGCGTCGAAGCCGCCAGCATGCGCCTGCTCGGCAAGACCGTGCGGGCCGCGGGGCGCGTGGAACCCGACGAGCGGCGCATCTACGTGATCGCGCCCAGGTTCGAGGGCTATGTCGAGCGCCTGCACGTCAACGTGACCGGACAGCCCGTCACCCGGGGGCAGGCGCTGTTCGAGGCCTACAGCCCGGAACTGGTGTCGGCGCAGCGCGAGTACGTCATCGCCCAGCAGGGCCACCAGGCGATGCAGGATGCCAGCCCTGAGGCCCGGGGCAGCATGCAGCAGCTGGCCGAATCCAGCTTGAACCGCCTGCGCAACTGGGACCTCTCGCCCGAGCAGGTGGCGGCCCTGGTCAGGACCGGCCAGCCCCAGCGCAGCATCACCTTTCCCTCGCCGGTGTCGGGCGTGGTGACCGAGAAGAAGGCGCTGCAGGGCATGCGCTTCATGCCCGGCGAGATGCTCTACCAGGTGACCGATCTGTCGTCGGTCTGGGTGATTGCCGACGTGTTCGAGCAGGACATCGGCCTGGTCAAGCCGGGGGCCAACGCGAGCGTGAAGATCGCCGCCTATCCCAATCGGGTCTTCGCCGGGCGCATCACCTACGTCTATCCCACCTTGAAAGCGGAAACGCGCACCGTGCCGGTGCGGGTGGAGCTGGCCAATCCAGGTCAGTTGCTCAAGCCGGCGATGTTCGCGCAGGTCGAGTTGCAGGTCGGCGGCAAGGCGCCGGTGCTCACCGTGCCCGATTCGGCGGTGATCGACAGCGGCACGCGCCGCCTGGTGCTGGTGCAGGTCAAGGAGGGCCGCTTCGAGCCGCGCGAGGTCGAGCTCGGCGGGCGCGGCGAAAACTTCATCGAGGTGCTCAAGGGCCTGCGCGAGGGCGAACAGGTCGTGGTTGCCGCCAATTTCCTGATCGACGCCGAGAGCAACCTGAAGGCGGCTGTGGGCGGGCTGGGCGGGCACGCCGGCCATGGCGCCGCGCCCAAAGGTTCGGAGCCTGCCGCGCCGGCAGCGGCCGCGGTCGGCCACAAGGCGCGCGGCACAGTGAGCGGCATCGACCTGAAGGCCGGCACGCTGAGCCTCGATCACGGCCCGGTGCCGACCTTGAAATGGCCGGCGATGACGATGGAGTTCAAGGCCGCCAACGCCGCCCTGCTGCAAGGCTTGAAGCCCGGCCAGGCGGTGGCTTTCGAGTTCGTCGAACGGCAACCCGGCGAGTACGTGGTGACCTCGATTTCCCTGGCGCCGGGCAGCGCCGGCGCAGCGCCCGCAGGCGCAGCGCCGGCGCCCTGGGCCTCGACCGCCGGCCCCGC
>JAUYAJ010000648.1 GCA_030693565.1 Rubrivivax sp. | reverse complement strand
ACGCTCGGCTTCGACAGCGTCGTCATCGCCCGGCCCTCGCTGCTGGTCGGCGACCGCGCGGCGCTGGGCCAGCCGCGGCGCCGTGGCGAACAGATCGTGCTGCGCCTGGCCGTGCCGCTGCGCGGCCTGATCCCGGCGACCTGGCGGCCGATCGACGCCGCCACCGTGGCCCGCGGCCTGTGCCGGGCGATGGCCCAGCAACGCCCCGGCGTGCAATTCATCGAATCGCGTGCTTTGTTGAGGTTGGGCAAATGAAGATCCAGTTTTTCGGCGCTGCCGACAGCGTCACCGGTTCGCGCCACCGCGTGGAGATCGGTGGCGACCGTTTCTTGCTCGACTGCGGCATGTTCCAGGGCTACAAGGTGCACCGCGAGCGCAACTGGGCGGCGCCGCCGCCGGCCTTGCTCGAGGTCGACGCCGTCGTCCTCAGCCATGCCCACCTCGACCACAGCGGCTGGCTGCCGGCGCTGGTCAAGCATGGCTACCGCGGGCCGATCTATGCGTCGCCGGCCACGCTGGCGCTGGCCGAGGTGTTGCTGCTCGACAGCGCCCACTTGCAGGAAGAAGACGCCCGCCGCGCCAACCGCTACGGCTATTCGAAGCACGCCAAGGCGCTGCCGCTGTACACCAAGGCCGACGCCCGCCGCGCGCTGGCGCAGATGCGCGCGCTGGCCCCTGGGCGCGCGCTCAAGGTCGGCGCCAGCACGGTGACGCTGAGCCCGGTCGGCCACTTGCTGGGCGCTTGCGCGGTGACGCTGGCCCAGGGCGGTGACCGGCTGGTGTTCTCCGGCGACCTCGGCCGCAACCAGGACTTGCTGATGCCGGCGCCGGCGCCGATGCCGGCGGCCGACGTGCTGATCGTCGAGTCGACCTACGGCAACCGCAACCATCCGGTGCAGGACTTCAGCGAGCACCTGGCAAGCATCATCGTCGAGACCATCCAGCGCGGCGGCTCGGTGCTGATGCCGTCGTTCGCGGTCGGCCGCGCGCAGGCGCTGCTGCTGGTGCTGCAGCGGCTGAAGGCGGCGGGCAAGATCCCGGCCGAGCTGCCGATCTTCCTCGACAGCCCGATGGCCATCACCGCCACCGCCTTGTACCGCCAGCATGGCCGCTTCCTGCGCGTGCCGGCGCGTGAGGTCAAGAGCCTGACCGACGGCGTGCGCATGGTCGAGACGGCGCAGCAGTCGATGCGGCTGGTGGGCTCGCGCTACCCCAGCGTCATCATCTCGGCCAGCGGCATGGCCACCGGCGGGCGTGTGCTCCACCACCTGAAGGCGATGGCGCCCGAGCCGCGCCACCACATCGTCTTCCCCGGCTTCCAGGTCGGCGGCAGCCGCGGCGCCCACCTGGTGGCCGGCGCCACCGAAGTCAAGATCCACGGCGAATACGTGCCGGTGCGCGCCGCGGTCAGCCACATCGAAGGTTTTTCAGGCCATGCCGACCGCGACGAGTTGCTGGCCTGGCTGCGCAGCGCGCCGCAGGCGCCGCGCCAGACCTTCGTCGTCCACGGCGATCCCGACGCCAGCGACGCCTTTCGGCTGCGCATCCGCGACGAGCTGGGCTGGCCGGCGCGGGTGCCCCAGCATGGCGAGATCGTCGAAGTCTGAGCACCTGAGCGGCGCTCACGCGCGCCTGCCGCGACTCAGGTGAACACGCCCTCGCGCAGCCACTTCGTCGCCACCCACTTCTCGCCGCTGAGCACCGGCGCGCCGCCATGCAGTGTCAGCGTGCTGGCGTCGGGCCGGTCGTAGCTGAAGAACACCGCGCTGCCCTTGACCGGCGCGACTTCGAGGCCGACGTCGGGGAAGGTGGTGGCGCCGCCGCCTTGCGGCGTGTTCAGGTACATCACCAGCGTGGCCACACGCTGGCCGCCGCGGCGCAGGATGGTGGCGCTGCCGGGGTGCTGGGGATCGAAGTAGTCGTGATGCTGCCGGTACTCGGCGCCCGGCAGGTAGTGCAGCACCTGCAGCCCCTCGCCGTGGTCGAGCGGCCAGTTCAGCAGCGCGGCGATGCGCTGCTCGATGCGGTCGATCAGCGCCGTCTCGCCGCGCTCGAAGAACATGCCGCTGCTGGTGCGGGCGGCGTTGACTTCGCTGCCGCCGGTGCTGTTGTCCACTGTCTCGGATCGCGCCAGCCGCGGCCGCGCCAGCGCGACCAGGCGGTCGCACTCTTCGTCGCTGAGCAAGCCGGCAAAGACGATGACACGCGGCTGGTGCATCGCCATCTGCAGGCGCAGTGCATGGCCCTGGGCCCGCAGCAGCGTCGGCGCGCCGTCCAGCGTCGGCTCGGGCAAGGCCTTGGCTGCGGGCCGGGCTGGAAGTTCGGCCACCGCCGCCACGCCTGCCGGCTCGGCCTGACGGCGCTTGAGCGTTGCCGCCAATGCGTCGCGGGCAACCCCGGCCTGCCAGCCGCTGGCGCACATCGCGGCAACGACGTCGTCGGCCTGGCAGCCGGCGTCAAGTTGATCGGCGATCCAGCGACGCAAGTCGTCGGTGATGGTCTGCGGCGAGGAGACTGTCATGGCGCGCTATTCTGCCCAGCGCCGCATCAATCCGCCACGCGGCGGCGAAAGACCAGCCGCTGCGGGGCCGAGGCGTCGGCGTCGAAGCGGTACCCGTCGGCGTCGAAGCTCAGCAGCGCGCGCGGCGAGCGCGCGCGGGTGGTGATGGCGTGGCGCGCCATCATGCCGCGGGCGCGCTTGGCGAAGAAACTGATCACCTTGTAGCGGCCGCCCTTCCAATCCTCGAACACACAGTCGACGACGGCGGCGCGCAAGCACTTGCGCAGCGCCACGCGTGCGTACTCGACCGAGGCCAGGTTGACCACCAGCGGCGCCGCTTCGTCGGCCTGGCGCTGGTTCAGCCAGTCGGCCACGGTGTCGCCCCAGAACATGTACAGATCGCGGCCGCGCGGCGTCGCCAGTGCGGTGCCCATTTCCAGCCGATAGGGTTGCAGCCGGTCCAGTGGCCGCAGCGCACCGTACAGGCCCGACAGCAGCACCAGGTGTTGCTGGGCCCAGGCCAGGTCGGCCGCCTTCAGCGTCGCCGCCTGCAAGCCGTCGTAGACGTCGCCGGCAAAGGTCAGCAGCGCCGGCCGGCTGTTGGCTGGCGTTGCCTGCGGCTCCCAGCTGGCGTAGCGGGCGACGTTCAAGGCCGCCAGCGGATCCGACAAATCCATCAGCGTGGCGACCTGGGCCGGCGTCTTCGGCCGCAGCACGGCAATCAGTTCGGCGGCGCGCTCGCTGAACAGCGGCTCGCTGGCTTTTTTCAGCGTCGGCGCGCGCACCGGCGTGGTGGTGTCCAGGGTCTTGGCAGGGCTGAGCAGGAAGAGCATGAGGTGCGGAATTCGAAAGCTGGGGTGACGGGCGGCGTCAATGCCCGGCGCCGGATCCGCCGGCGAGCGCAGCGCGCCAGGTGCGCAGCGGGATGTGGTTGCGCAGCCGGTGCAGCGCGCAGTCGATCAAGGCCGGGTGCAGCCCATGGCCGACGCCTTGCGCGATGTCGATCGTGACGTCGCCTTCCAGCGCCGCCAGCGCGTCAAAGGCCTGGCGCGAGGCCGTCGCCGGCGTCACCGCATCGGCGCCGCCATGCAAGAGGTGGATCGTGGTCTGGCGCGGCGCCGCTGCCGGCGCCCCGACCAGGTGGCCGCCGAAGGCCAGCACGCGCCCGGCCAGGCC
>JAUYAJ010000623.1 GCA_030693565.1 Rubrivivax sp. | reverse complement strand
GGCCTGGTGCTGCGCGAGATCAGCCTGCGCCACTGGCCGGCGGTGGTCGGCAAGGAAGCGCTGACCGGGCTGATGAACGGCGTGGCGGTGTCCGCCACCACCGGGCTTGCGGTCTATGTCTGGAGCCGCTCGCTGCCGCTGGTGGGCGTGATCATGCTGGCGATGGTGATCTCGATGCTGGCCGCCGGCGTGGCCGGCGCGCTGGTGCCGATCTTGCTGCGCCGCTTCGGCCAGGACCCGGCGACGGCCTCGTCCATCATCCTGACAACGGTGACCGACATCGTCGGTTTCTTCTCTTTCCTGGGCATCGCGGCGCTGTTCGCGCCGCTGCTGGCGCAAAGCCTGCGCTGAGCAAGCCCCCAACGAACGGCCTGCCGCGACGCGGCAGTTGGAGAACACGATGATCGTCGAGCGCATCTGGACCGGTAACGCCTACCGCAACTTCAACTACCTGATCGCCTGCCCCGACTCCGGCGAAGCCTTGGCCATCGACCCGCTGGACCACCAGAAATGCCTGGCCGCGGCCAAGGCCAAGGGCTGGCAGATCACGCAGATCCTCAACACCCACGAGCACCACGACCACACCGGCGGCAACGAGGCCGTGGTCGCCGCCACCGGCGCCAAGGTGCTGGCCCATCACCGCGCCGCCGCCCACATCGCCGGCGTCGACCGCGGCCTGCAGGCCGGCGACGTCGTGCGCGTGGGCAAACATGTCGAGCTCGAGTGCCTGGACACGCCGGGGCACACGATGTGCCATGTCTGCCTGCGCGCCCATGGCGACGAGCCGGCGCTGTTCTCCGGCGACACCTTGTTCAATGCCGGTGCCGGCAACTGCCACAACGGCGGCGACTCCAGCGTGCTCTACGCCACCTTCGCCGAGCAGCTCGCCGGGCTGCCGCCGGCCACGCGCATCTACCCCGGCCACGACTACATCGAGAACAACCTGCGCTTCACGCTGGCGCGCGAGCCCGACAACCAGGCCGCGCAGGCGCTGCTGGCGCAGGTCAGCGGCCAGGACCCGGCCGCTGGCCTGGTCACCACGATGGCGCAGGAGCTGCAGGTCAACACCTTTCTGCGCCTGGACAGCCCGAGCGTGATCGCCCAGCTGCGTGAGCGCTTTCCCGAACTGCCCGAACAGCCCGACGCCAGGACCGTGTTCGTCAAGCTGCGCGAGCTGCGCAACAGCTGGTGACGCGCCGAGGCGCAGACATCGACACCTTGCTGTGTGACCCGCTGCTGCGCAGCCGCGTCGAGGCCCATCTGCGCGCCTTCAGCATCGAGGCCGGCAGCGCCGGCACCGAGCGCGCCGCCGCCGTGGCGGTGGCGATCACCGAAGAAGGCCATGGCGCCGACCTGCCGGGGCTGCCCCAGCACGCGGCCTGGAGCACGCAGGCGGCGCTGATCCTGACCCGGCGCGCGCTGACGCTGCGCCACCATCCCGGCCAATGGGCCTTGCCCGGTGGCCGCATCGAGCCCGGCGAGAGCGCCGAACAAGCCGCGCTGCGCGAGATGGCTGAAGAGGTCGACCTGCGGCTGAGCGCCGACGCCGTCATCGGCCGCCTCGACAACGTCGTCACGCGCTCGGGCTTCGTCATCACGCCGGTGGTGGTGTGGGCGGGGCCGGCGCGCACGATGACGCCGCAGCCAGGCGAGGTGCAAAGCATCCACCGCATTCCGCTGAGCGAGTTCCTGCGCGCCGACGCGCCCATGCTCGAAACCGTCGAAGGCAGCGAGCACCCGGTGCTGCGCATGCCCGTGGGCGCGCACTGGATCGCCGCCCCGACCGCCGCCGTGCTGTACCAGTTTTGCGAGGTCGCACTCGCCGGCCGCCATACCCGCGTCGGCCACTTCGAACAGCCGAAGTTCGCCTGGCGCTAGTGCGTTCGCAGCGGCCGCTGCGTTCGCCGGGCCCATGGCCTTGCGCGACCCATGGTCATCACCAACGCCCGCATTGCGGCAACCCAATGCGTGCCAATTCGGCAGACCGCCGGCGTTCCGGGCGATCGGTCGGCGCGCCCTGACGAACGCGACCCTGGCGATGCGCTGCCCACGACCGGTAGCGCCGAATCAACCCGGCGAGAGCGGCAAATCGCCGTTCCGCATCGTGACGCGAGTCACCGATCGCCAGCATTCACGCTGCATATTGCTCGCGCCTTCAATGCCAACTGAACCGGCCGTGGACGGTGGAGACGGCCGTGCCGTCGGGATGCGCGATCACAGACCCACTCAATCAACACGCGCATATAGCCTTCACAAAGGCGCATTTTTATCAAAGAAGCGAACGAATCGACAAGTACGTCAATCCCCTCAATTGGGTCAACCAATGACGATATCAAGATATCGAAAAAAGCAAATGCCGACTTAGGTGTTGGCACATGCCGCAAGCCCTGCCTATGCTGTTCTCCCCACTGGCGGCGGCGATCACCACTGCGGTGCGGACCCTCCTTGTTGATTCGGTTGTCAGGAAAGGACTTCAGCCATGAGCCCTGATCAAGAGAAGCAATTGCTTCAAGGCCTGTATGACAGGCTGTTCCAGGCCATCACTTATTCACCCGATGGAAAGGCAGGCGTCTTTGATGCCAGCACAACCTTGCTGCAATTTGCCAAGAACAGCGCCGTGGTGGCTGCGGACTACCTGAATCAGGTCACGCCGATCAATCCGAATGGCGACCTCAATGCCGCGCAGCAGTTCTCGGCACTGGTCGACGACGTCCCGTCGGTGTCGCTGGAATTCAACCCCAGCGGTTTGAAGGTCTCCACGACCTACAAGGAAATCGCCGACGGCGCCAACACCAAAGCCACCGTCAACGTCGACCAGCAGTCAACCTACGACAAGGCCAAGGCCTTCCTGGTGCAGACGACCAGCATTCCCAGCTTCAGCGGCAAGCCGACGGTCACCCAGGGGCCGACGGCCATCGCCCAGGCCTACGACGACAACCAGACCGCCTATGTGACCGCCTTCTCGGGCTACCGCGTGGCGCAGAACGGTTACGACCTGACCGTTCCGGCACAGCAGCGCGCCTGGCAGGCGGTGGCGCCGGCGCTGCAACTCAACGTCGACAAAGCCTGGAACAACTGGGTCCGCCAAGGCAAGGCCAACGTCGAGGAAGCCACCAACGCGATGGCAGCGACCATCAACAACATCGTCTCGGCGGTGATCGCCGACTCGCAGCAAGCGGTTGCACCGGCGGTCTGGAAAGCCGCCTCGGTGGTGGGCGATCCGCCCTGGCTGCTGTCCTACCCGCTGCCCGGCGACTGGGCTGCGGGCTCGGCCGGCGCCACCGACTTCAGCTTCACCAGCGCCAACAAGAACACCGTCAGCGATTCCAAGTTCAACAGCTACGGCGGCGGCGCGTCGTTCAACTCCGGCTTGTGGAAGGTCGGCGGCTCGGCCGAGCACAAGGATGGCGCGACCTCGTTCCACATGGATGCCAGCAATGTCAGCATCCACGCCAAGCTGGCGGTGGTGCGGGTGATGCGGCCCTGGTTCAACGCCTTGCTGTTCCGCACCGACGGCTGGTGGCTGAGCGGCCAAGCGGCCGGCAAGGTCTCCAACGGCAGCACAACCGGCAACGCGGCGGGCATGCTGCCGCTGATCCCTGTGGCCTTCGTCGTCATGAGCGACGTCACCATCAGCGCCGACTTCAGCGCTGACGACAAGACCCACATCGAAAGCGCCACCTCCGGCAGCGCCAGCGTCGGCTGGGGACCGTTCTCGATCAGCGCCCATGCGTCGTCACAGAGCAGCCACGACACCGAAAAGGCGACTTTCGACGGCGGCACCATCCGCGTGCCCGGCATGCAGATCGTCGCCTGGATCAGCGCGATCACGCCCAAGTCGGCACCGCTGGGCCCGCCCTGAGGCAGCGGCGCGGCGCTGACGGCGCCATCGCCTGCGGCCCGCTGCGCGGCGTCAAACGCGCAGCGGGCGTTTGTGCGCCTGCGTACAGGAACTGAACATGGCATGGCTGGAATCGATTGCCCAGGCGCTAGGCCCCTTGGTGCCAGACACCGAACCGATGCCGCAAGCGCGCTCGCTGTTGCCGGTGCGTGCCATGCCTGCGGCGCGCAGCAAACCAGTGCTGCAACTCAATGCCTTCCCGGTCAGCCTGCGGCCGCAGGATTACGCCAATCCCTTGTCGACGCTGAACCCCGGCGGCAGCCTGCAAGCCCTGTGGGCGCTGCGGCAACTGGTCGATCCGGTGCCCGAGTTCACGCGCTTCTACGCCGCCAGCCCCACGTCGACCGAGTCGGCCTATCGCCAGATTGCGCTCGGCGCCTCGGCGGCAACAGCGGATGCCTTCGTCCAGCAGACCGTGCATGAGGCGCAGCGTGCACTGGGCGCGGCCCAGGGCTACGCCAACATGGATCAATCGCTCGGCAGTTGGCTGCCGGTGCAGGCCACGCCGGCTGACTGGAGCACCGCCACCGACCGTTACGCCGACCTGAGCATCGACCTCACCCAGCCTGACGCGTTGAACTCGGCGTTCACGTTGCTGGGCGGCAAGGCCACCGACCTGCAGTGGCTGACCGATGGCGGCGCCGGCAACTGGTCAGCGCAAGCCGGTGCAGCCAGCCGCCCGCGCGCCGTCCATCTGAAGTACCTGATGATCAGCCTGGCCAGGCCTTGGTACAACGCGATGCTGTTCCAGACCGCCGGCTGGGGGCTGTCGGGCCAGCCGCCCGGCTTTTGCTCCAGCGGCTGCGTCGACAGCAACAACGGCGTGCTGCCCATGGTGCCCACCGGCCTGCTGCTGGGCACGAATGTCCAGATCGACGGCGAATGGGCCGCAGCCGACCGGCCGCTGCTGGCCGCCGCCCGCGCCGGCGACGCCG
>JAUYAJ010000621.1 GCA_030693565.1 Rubrivivax sp. | reverse complement strand
TGGCGTCGTTGCAAATCCTCGCGATACCACGGGGTATCGCTCCGGTTTGCGCCTAGCCACAGGACCAAATCCATCGGTTTTCTTAAGTGCCTCACAGCGTGCAACACCACACTAGAAACCGCAGTTGACCGCTTGCCTCCGCTGGCAACACCGCATGAACACTGAGATTGCCGCCCACGACCACCATCACCTGATGGGTGAGAGCGCTTCGCACCCGATTGAGCCGCGTTGCTCCTCCTCGCGGGCATGAGCCAGAGCCAGAGGCTCTGGCCTTCGCCAGGCACAAACAGTCCATATGGACTGTTTGTGTCCGGTCTCAGCCCGCAGCGTCGTCGCGCCTTGCCAGCGCGCCGCATCGCAGCCCACTCGGGCGCGTCCAACTGCGGTTTCTAGGTTAAATCGTCGCCAGCCGCGCCAGCGCGGCGTCCAAGGTCTCGTCGCGCTTGGCAAAACACAGCCGCGCAATGCCTTGCTCGAAGCCGCCTTCGTAAAAGGCCGACAACGGGATCGCGGCAACGCCCACTTCACGCGTCAGCCATTCGCAAAATTCGGCCTCGGGCAGGCTGCTGACGGCGCTGTAGTCGACGACTTGGAAATAAGTGCCTTGGCTGGCCAGCGGCCGCAAGCGCGTGCGCGCCAGCCCGGCGCGGAAGTGGTCGCGCTTGCGCTGGTAGAAGTCCGGCAGGCCGAGGTAGGGCGCGGGGTCAGCCAGGTAGCGTGCCAGTCCATGCTGAACCGGCGTGTTGACGGTGAAGACGTTGAACTGGTGGACCTTGCGGAACTCGGCCATCAGCGGCGCTGGCGCCGCCACCGTGCCGACCTTCCAGCCGGTGACGTGGAAGGTCTTGCCAAAGCTCGAGATGACGAAGCTGCGCGCCGCCAGCGACGGGATCGATGACGCGCTGACATGCGGCGCGCCGTCGAACACCATGTGCTCGTAGACCTCGTCGGAGATCAGCAGCACGTCGGTGGGCGCGAGCAGCTCGGCCAGCTGCTGCATCTGGGCAGCGCTCCAGACGGTGGCGCTGGGGTTGTGCGGCGAGTTGACGATGATGGCCCGCGTGCGCGCCGTGATCGCGGCGCCGATGCGCGCGAAATCAGGCCTGAACGTGCCCGGCGTCAGCGGCACGCGCACAACGCGGCCGCCGGCCAGTTCGATGTTGGGCGCGTAGCTGTCGTAGCAAGGCTCGAGCACGATGACTTCGTCGCCCGGATGCACGCAGCACAGCACGGCGGTCAAGATGGCCTGGGTGGCGCCGGCGGTGACGGTGATCTCGCTGTCGGCGTCGTATCGATGGCCGTACAAGGCCTCGATCTTGGCCGCCACCACCTGGCGCAGCGCCGGCACGCCGGCCATTGGTGGGTACTGGTTCAGGCCTTCGCGCATGGCGTCGGTGACGCAGCCCAGCAGCGCCGCGTCACAGTCGAAGTCGGGGTAGCCCTGGCCGAGGTTGACGGCGCCATGCTGCTGCGCCAGCGCCGACATCACGGTGAAGACGGTGGTGCCGACGCTGGGCAGGCGGCTGACAAGGGCAGGGGTGCGGGGGAGGGAGGGTGCCATGGTGGTGGGTTCAGAGTTCGTAGTCGGAGCCCTTGCCGGTCATCGCGCGTTCGATCAGCGCCGGGCTCAGGCGGTCGGACAGCAAGCCGGCAAAGGCATGGACGAAGTGGCGCAGATAGGCACCGCGCTTGAAGGCGATGCGGGCGACGTTGGTGCCGAACAAGTGGCCCAGCGGGCGCCAGGCGAGTTCGCCGCCCGGCGGGTCGTCACGCACCGCTTGCTCGGCAACGATGCCGATGCCCAGCCCCAGCCGCACATAGGTCTT
>JAUYAJ010000619.1 GCA_030693565.1 Rubrivivax sp. | reverse complement strand
GGCCTGGTTCAGGCGCTGCAGCACGGCAAGCCCTGGCTGTGGAGCGGCCTGGCCGGGCTGGCGCTGGCCTTCGCCGCCTGGCGCTTGCCGGCCGGCCGCAGCCAGGGCCTGCTGATGGTGACCGGCGCGGCCGTCGGACTGGCCGGGCTGCTGGGCAGCGGCTTTGCGATCGGCTTGCGCGGTTGGTCCTTCGACTTCCTGAGCGCCGCCTTCGGCCCGCTGGGTGCGGGCCAGTTCGGCCTCGGCCTGGGCGGCGCGCTGGTGCTGCTGGCGCTGCTGATGCTGCTGGGCGCCGGCATCGCGCGGCTGGGCTTTTTCCGCGGCGACGTCTTCGTCGCCGGTGCGGTGGTGTTTTGCAGCGTGCTGCTGCTGCTGTTCGTCGCCTTGCCGGTGGGCAAGAGCCTGATCGGCGCCGTCATCGACGACGCCGGCCAAGCTTCGGTGGCCGCGCTGGCCGGCCGCCTGGGGCAGGAACGCATCTGGGGCCTGGGCTGCCTGGCCGGCAGCGTGCGCTGCGGCGTCGCCTGGAACACGCTGTTCCTGGCCTTGATCACCGCCACCGGCACCACCGTGATGGGCACCTTGATCGCGCTTTACGCCGAGCGCGGCGCGCGCCGGCTGAGCAAGCCGCTCAACGTGCTGGCGCTGCTGCCCATCATCACGCCGCCCTTCGTCGTCGGCCTCGGGCTGATCCTGCTGTTCGGGCGCGCCGGCCTGGTCAACCAGTTCCTCGAATGGGCCTTCGGCATCCCGCCGACACGCTGGTTCTACGGCCTGCCCGGGCTGCTGTTGGCGCAGCTGTTCGCCTTCACGCCGATCGCCTTCATGATCATGCGCGGCGTCGTCCAGGGCATCAGCCCGGCGCTCGAGGAAGCGGCGCAGACGCTGCGCGCGTCGCGCTGGCAGACCTTCCGCACGGTGACGCTGCCGCTGCTCAAGCCCGGGCTGGCCAATGCCTTCCTGGTCGGCTTCATCGAGAGCATCGCCGACTTCGGCAACCCGATCATCGTCGGCGGCCAGTACGCCGTGCTCTCGACCGACATCTTCTTCGCCATCGTCGGCGCGCAATACGACCAGGGGCGCGCCGCCTCGCTGGCGCTGATCCTCACCGGCTTCGCACTCGTCGTCTTCTTCATCCAGCAGCGGGTGCTCGGCAAGACCAGCTACACCACCGTCACCGGCAAAGGCGACGCCGGCATGTCGATGGCGTTGCCCGACGGTGTGCGCCGGCTGTGCCTGGGCCTGGCCGGGCCCTGGCTGGCTTTCACCGTCGTCGTCTACCTGTTCGCCTTCATCGGCGGCTTTGTGCAGACCTGGGGCCGCGACTACACGCCCACGCTGGCGCATTTCCGCACCGCCTTCGATCTGCAATGGGGCACGCATGGCCTGGTCTGGGCCGGCACGGCGTGGAACTCGCTGTTCACCACCGTCAAGCTGGCGGCAATCGCAGCGCCGATCTGCGCGTCGATCGGCTTGCTGATCAGCTGGCTGCTGGCGCGCACCCAGTTCGTCGGCCAGCGCGCCTTCGAGTTCGGCGCCTTGCTGGCCTTCGCCATCCCCGGCACCGTGCTCGGCGTGAGCTACATCCTGGCTTTCAACGTGCCGCCGTTCGAGCTCACCGGCACCGGACTCATCATCGTGCTGTGCTTCGTGTTCCGCAATCTGCCGGTGGGCGTGCGCGCCGGCACCGCCAGCTTCAAGCAGCTCGACAAAAGCCTGGACGAAGCCAGCACCATGCTGCGCGCCGGCACCGCCACCACGCTGCGCCGCGTCGTGCTGCCACTGCTCAAGCCGGCGCTGGTGGCGGCGCTGGTCTACAGCTTCGTGCGCAGCATGACCACCACGTCGGCGGTGATCTTCCTCGTCACCGCCGAGAACGAACTGGCCACCACCTACATCATCGGCCGCGTCGGCAACGGCGACTACGGCGTCGCGCTGGCCTATTGCACGGTGCTGATCGTGCTGATGTCGGCGGCCACCGCGCTGATCCAGTTCCTGGTCGGCGAGCGCAGGCTGGGCCGGCGATTGGCCACGGTTTGAGCCACCCCGGCCGGGTGTCCTGTCGCAGCAGGACGGCACCCGCCAGGGCGGGCTTGGCAGCCAGTTTGCAGACCAAAATTGCCCGGACAATGCGCTAGCTGGCCCTGGTTGGCACATCCAGCAATTCAGCCGCCCGCAGCCGACGCCAATGGAGAATCCTTTGACCGCACCCGCCACCGTCTATGCGCTCGCGCCCTGGGTCGCCCACTACGGCGCGCAAGTCGCGCCCGAGCTGCCGCCGCCGCGCCACCCCCACCTGCCGGCCCTGCTGAGCCAGGCCGCCAGCCAATACGCAACGCAGATCGCCTTCACCACCTGCATGCCCAACGGCATGCACGGCTCGCTCACCTACGGCCAGGTCGAGGCCCACGCCGATGCGTTCGCGGTCTACCTGCGCCAGGCTCTGGGCTTGGCGGCGGGCGCGCGCGTGGCGCTGCAGACGCCCAACTGCCTGGCCTATCCGGTGGTGGCTTTCGGCATTCTCAAGGCCGGCTGCGTGCTGGTGAACACCAATCCGCTGTACACGCCGACCGAGATGGAGCACCAGTTGCGCGACAGCGGTGCCGAGGTGGTGGTGATCGTCGACATGTTCGCCGACAAGCTCGCGGGCATGCTGAGCCGCACGAACATCAAGAAGGTGATCGTGGTCGAGGTGCCGCAGTTCTTCTCGCCCGTGCCGCGCGCCGTCATCCGCGGCGTGATGCGCTGGTGGAACAAGGTGCTGCCGCCGCTGCAGATCGAGCATGTGCGGCTGCCGCAGGCCCTGGCCGAAGGCGCCGCGCTGCAAAAGCAGCTCAAGATCGACCCGGCCAGTTACGCACGCGATCTGGGCCACGGCGACCTGGCCGCGCTGCAGTACACCGGCGGCACCACCGGCGTGGCCAAGGGGGCGATGCTGAGCCACGGCAACCTGCTGAGCAACCTGGAGCAGGCCTTTGCGATGGGCCGCAGCCACATCGCCGACGGCAAGGAAGTGGTGCTGACGGCGCTGCCGCTGTACCACATCTTCGCCTTCACCTTCAACCTGCTGTGCTTTTACTCGGTCGGTGCGCGCAACGTGCTGGTGCCCAGCCCGCGGCCGATCCAGAACCTGCAGCGCGCCTTCGACAACTACCCCATCACCTGGATCAGCGGCGTCAACACGCTGTTCAACGCGCTGATGAACGAGGAATGGTTCACCGCCTTCCCGCCGCGCCAGCTGAAGGCCGCCGTGGCCGGCGGCGCCGCGCTGCAGCACGCGGTGGCCGAGCGCTGGCTGGCCATCACCGGCACGCGCATCTCCGAGGGCTACGGCCTGACGGAATCCTCGCCGGTGGTGTCGTTCAACCCGATGAGCGGCTCGCCGCGGCCCGACTCGATCGGACTGCCGGTGCCGGGCACCGAGGTCAGCCTGGTCGACGAGTCGGGCCAGCCGGTGGCGCTGGGCATGCCGGGCGAGCTGATCGTGCGCGGCCCGCAGGTGATGACCGGCTACTGGCAGCGGCCCGACGAGACCGCCAAGGCCATCAAGGACGGCTGGCTTTACACCGGCGACGTGGCGGTGATGGACGCCGACGGCTACTTCAGGATCGTCGACCGCAAGAAGGACATGATCCTGGTGTCGGGCTTCAACGTCTACCCCAATGAGATCGAGGACGTGATCGCGCAGATGGACGAGGTGCTCGAGGTCGGTGTCTTCGGCGTGCCCGACACCAAGACCGGCGAGTCGGTGCGCGCCTGCGTGGTGCCGCTCGCCGAGGGCCTGAGCGAGGAGCAGGTGCGCGCGTTCTGCCGCAAACATCTCACCGACTACAAGGTGCCCAGGACGGTGGAAATTCGCCGCGAACTGCCCAAGACGCCGGTCGGCAAGGTTCTGCGCAAGAACCTGAAGGCCGAGTACCAAGCCCGCCACACGGCCTGATCAAGCGAGCCAAGCCACATGCTGACCGACACCGAAACCAAACTGCTCGGCATCATGATGATGCTCATCATGCTGGGCATGGGCGCGTCTCTGACCTTCAAGGACTTCCGCATTGCCTTCAAGAAGCCGCAGGGCATTCTCATCGGCCTGCTGTGCCAGTACGCGATCATGCCGTTTCTCGGCTACAGCCTGGCCGTCGTGCTCGGGCTGCCGCCGGCGCTGGCGATCGGCCTGATCCTGATGGGCAGCATGCCCGGCGGCACCACGTCGAACATCTTCACCTACTTCAGCAAGGGCGTGCTGGCCTTGTCGATCATGATGACGATCTGCTCGACCCTGGTGGCGGTGGCGATGGTGCCGCTGTTGCTGGACTTCTATTCCGGGCTGAAGGGCCTGCCCTCTGAGTACACCGTGCCGGCCGGCAACGTGGCCCAGGTGCTGGTGGTGCTGATCGTGCCCACCCTCATCGGCATGGTGCTGCGCAAGTGGAACCCGAACGTCGGCGCCACCGTCGAGTTGATCGGCGGCGCACTGGGCATCTTCGTCATCCTGTTCCTGATCCTGACCTGGGTGCCGCGCAACCACCTGCTGCTGGCGACGACGCCGGCGGCGGTCTATGCGGCGGCGATCGGCATCGGCCTGGTCGGCATGCTGCTGGGCTACGCCTTGAGCGGGCTGTTGAAGCAGGATCGGCGGCGCAGGCGCACCATCGCGCTGGAAACCGGCATCCAGAACGGCCCGCTGGCGGTGCTCATCGTGGTGCTCACCTTCAAGGACGAAATGCAGCAGCAGGTGCTACTGATCCCGGTGCTGTACTCGCTGTTCATCGTGCTGACCTCCAGCGCGGTGACCGTCTGGTTCCGCCGCATCACGACGCGCGAGGAACTGGCACGCGACCAGGCCAAGGTGCAGGCCGGGCCCGCGCCGGCGGCCGCCTGAGGCGGGTTTCATGAGCCCGGCCCGCCGCCACCGCGTGCGACTGCTCGCTGTCGCGCTGTTGACCCTGGCCGTGCTGCTGGCGGCGGCGCTGCTGCCGCCCTTGCCCCAACCGCAGCGCTACCACGACTTTGCCGATCAGCGCCACCTGTTCGGCCTGCCGCATGCGTGGAACCTGGTTTCCAACCTGGGCTTCGTGGTGGTCGGCGCTTTCGCGCTGCGCCGCCTGCACCAAGGCCAGGCTTCGTTCATCGACGCGCGCGAGCGCTGGCCCTACGGGCTGTTCTTCCTCAGCGTCGTGGCGGTCGGTCTGGGCTCGGTGTACTACCACCTGGCACCCAGCCATGAGACCTTGTTCTGGGACCGCCTGCCGATGAGCGTGGCCTTCATGGCCTTGTTCAGCGCCGTGCTGGTCGAGCGCCTGGGGCCGCGCGTCGGGCTGCGCCTTTTCCCCTGGCTGATGTTGGCCGGTCCGCTGAGCGTGGTGTACTGGCTGCTCAGCGAGCGCGCCGGCGCGGGCGACCTGCGCGCCTATGCCGTGGTGCAGTTCTACCCGCTGCTGCTGATGCCGCTGCTGATGGGCTTGTTCGCGCCGCGCTACACGCGTGGGGGCGACCTGCTGCTGGTGCTGGCCCTGTACCTGGCCGCGCTGGCCGCGGACCGCATGGACAGGGTGGTCTTTGCCGCCGGCGGCTGGCTCAGCGGCCATACGCTCAAACATCTGCTGGCGGCGCTGGCCGCCGCCTGGCTGTGGCGCATGCTGAGCCTGCGCAGGCCGGCGCTGGAGCCGTCGGCAGCGGAGAACTGACAAAGGCGCAGGCAGTCCAGAGTCGGCGCCAGGACCTGAACCGAGGTGACGCCCCATGCCGAAGCTTCTTTGGGTCGCACTGCCCTTGCTCGTCGCGGCGACGCTGCTCGCGCTGCAGGCCGTGCTGCGGCGGCGCGCGCCCTCGCGCCAAGCGCTGAACATCTGGTCGAGCCTGCTGCTGGTCGCCTATGTGGCGACAACGGCGGGGCTGGGCATCTTCTGGGTGGCCAACCAGCAGTTGCCGGCCTTCGATTGGCACTACCTGTTCGGCTACACCACGGTGCTGCTGGTGGCCTTGCACCTGGCGTTCAACTTTCGCGTCGCCTGGCGCTATCTCACGCGGCCGCCCGGCGCGGCCCCGGTGGCTCCTGCGACGATGCCCGGCGAAAGCCAAAACGCAGCCCAGGGTCGGCGCCGCTGGCTCGGCACGCTCGGCGTGCTGCTTGCCACGGGCACGGCCTTCGTGCTCGGCCTGCGCCACGGGCGCAGCGAGTTGCGCGTCCAGTGGCCGGCACCCGGCAGCGACGCTGGCGCGGCCGCTTCACCCGACCTATTTGCGCAAGCCCTGGAACTCGTCGAGCGCTACCACGCGTTTTCGACCCACACGCGAACCGGCGTTCTGCTGCGCGCACCAGGCGTTGACTGGGGCGACCCGCCGCCGCCATTCAAGCGCTATCCGGCTGCGCCGCGCATCGCATTGCCGGCGGCCGCGGCAGGTGCCAGGCCGTTCGACCTGCAGGCGCTGGCCGCGGTGCTCTGGCACACAGCCGGCGTGACCGACGCGCGCGGCCCGGTCAAGCTGCGCGCCTCGCCGTCGTCGGGGGCGCTGTTCTCCACCGAGTTGTACGTGGCGGCGCGCACGGTGGCGGGCCTGCCACCCGGGTTGTGGCACTACGACGCCATGGCCCACGCGCTGGAACAGCTGGCCGAGGCGGCGCTTGCCGATGCGGCGCTCGGCGCGCCGGCCGAGCTGGCGCTGGACGACGCCGCGGCGGTCATCGTTGCCACCGCGGTGTTCCGCCGCACCGGCCACAAGTACCGTGATCGCAGCTACCGCTATGTGCTGGCCGACCTGGGGCATGTCCTGGAGAACCTGCGCCTGGCCGCCGGCGCCTGCGGCGCCCATGCCGACTTCATCGACCGTTTCGACGAGTCGCGCGCCGCGGCCACGCTGGCCATCGATGAGGGCGAAGAAGGCGTGCTCGCCCTGGTGGCGCTGCGGCCGGCGGCGGCACCAGGGCCGGCGGTGGTTGAACCCGCGCCATCGGCCCTCGCCTCGACGCGGCCGACCGCGCCCGCAACACGCTGGCTCTTGCCGCCCGTGCCTGCCGGGCAGGCCCTGCCGCTGGGGGTGACGAGTGCGGTGCACCTGGCGACCTCGCTGCGCGCCGCCGCGCCAGCCCCCTCGGCAGCAG
>JAUYAJ010000596.1 GCA_030693565.1 Rubrivivax sp. | reverse complement strand
TCCCCACCGACGGCATAGCGCCGAGCTCAAGGCCAAGGCACTGACCGCCTGCAACGAACCCGGCGCGTCGATCGCCGCCGTCGCTCTGGGCCACGGCCTGAACGCCCATCTCGTGCGCAATTGGCTCGCAGGCCGCGGCCTCAAGCGCGCAGGCGTCGAGGCGCCGTTGGCGATGATGGCGTCCACCGCCGCGACCGTGCCGCGGCCGGCATGCGCGCCCTTGCTCGCGGCCAACACCCGGTTCCTTCCCATCGAGGTGGACACGCGCGCTCAGGCAACGCGCGCCGAGCGGCTGCTGGCCTGTGTCGTGCAAGCCACCGGCGCTGCCCACGCCCACCACGGCTACCTGTTCGCCAACGCGCGCGCCACGCGCATGAAGCTGCTGGTGCACGACGGCTTCGGCGTGTGGTGTGCAGCGCGGCGCCTGAACGCCGGGCGCTTCGTGTGGCCCCGCGATGGGGCCATAGCCATGCCGCTGTAGCTCACGCAGGCGCAGTTCGACGCCCTGGTGCTGGGCCTGCCCTGGCAGCGTCTGCCAGAGATGAGCGTGATCACGCGCGTGTGAGCATCGCCGCCATCGGCAGCAATGGCCGGCAGGCAGCAAGTTGACAGAACATCCTCCAATGGCGTGAGACAGCGGGCATCGGCATCATGCAACGCATGCTCAGCATGCGTGAACTCAAGGCCCAGGACCTGCACGGTCTGACGCCCGATGCCGTCACGGCACTGGCCGCACAGATGCTTGAGCACATCGAGCAGCAGGCCCGCCAGCTCGACATCAAGTATCAGCAGATCCAACGCCAGGCCCGCGACATTGCCTGGCGCGATGCCAAGCTGGAGAAGGTCAGCTTCGAGCTGGTGCGCCTGAAGCGCTGGAAGTTTGGCGCCAAGACCGAGGCCATGAACGCCGAGCAGCGCCAGATGTTCCAGGACACGCTGCTGGAGGCCCAGCTGGCCGAACTGCGCGCGGCCTTGCCCGAGGACACCGCCTGCCCCACGCCAGACTGCGGCCAGCCGATGGCGCGCGTGGGCGAGGACGTGAGCGAGCGGCTCGACATCGTGCCGGCTGAGTTCTTCGTGCGCCTTCACATCTACGGCAAGTGGGCCTGCCGCTGCTGCCAGCGCCAAGGCATTGAACGCCTGGTGCAGGAACCTGCACAGCCGCAGATCATCGACCGCGGCATCCGGGCCAGCGGCCTGGTGGCGCACACGCTGACCAGCCGCTTCGTCGATCACCTGCCGTACTACCGTCAGGAAGCCATCAACGCGCGCAGCGGCATGCACACGCCGCGCTCGACGCTGGCGGCCTGGGCCGGCATGGCCGGCGCGGCGCTGGAGCCGCTGTACGAGGCGCACAAGCGGTCATGGCAAGAGGTTCGACAGGACAACAGCGGCACGCTCCTGCCATCGAGCCATCACGGCCTCGTAGGCGGCGCGGCCCTTCGGTGTGAGGTCGTGCAGTGGGCGCGGGTGTCGTTCGGGTCCGGCCAGCGACGCAGCCGACATGGCCCATCCGCCAAGCGAGATCGCTCCCATCACCTTCCATTGCGCGCTCGTCATATGGAATTGGGCTGACAGTTTGTCCCCATCGGCCGAAGCCGCCTGTCGGGCACGGACCAACAGCAGCCCAGGCGTGTGAGCGGATCGAGCGTGGTCTGCATCGCGCGCTCGCTTGATTGACAACTGATTGTTGCGGAGTGACAGCAACGCCACAGGGCATGGGCCGGGAGCGGACCTTCCTGGCGCGGGGTCACCGACATCCCCGTGTCCTGCGCGCAGTGCGGCTTGCACGATGGCGCCGTCACGCCACCGTCATCTCGCACCGGTAGGCTTGCCCGATGCCCACAGCCGACCCGTTGTCCGAGGCGCCGTGTCCGCCCGGGACGCCGGCGCTCAACCTTGCGCGGTCCGCGACCGCATGGCAACCACTCAATCGCGAGCGCTCGATGCTCGAGTTCAACCGCCGCGTGCTGGCGCAGGCGTGGCGCGCCGATGTGCCGCTGCTCGAACGGCTGCGCTACGTCACGATCGTCTCGTCCAATCTGGACGAGTTCTTCGAGGTCCGTTTCGCCGATGTGCTGGAGGCACTGCGCATTCGGGGCGGCGGCCGGGTCGAAGGCGGCCTCGACGGCATCGCCGCCAGCGCACACGCCATCATCGAGGAACAGTACCGCGTCTTCAACGAGGAGTTGATGCCCGCGCTCGGCCGCGAAGGCATCCGCATCGTCAACCACGCCGAACGCACGTCCGGGCAGCGGCGCTGGGTCGCGCGCTTCTTCGGGCAGCAGGTACAGCCCTTGCTCGTCCCCGTGGCGCTGGACCCGTCACACCCCTTCCCACTGGTGGCCAACAAGAGCCTGAATTTCATCGTGCGCCTGGCCGGTGGTGGTGCGGGCGACGACGCTCGCGCGGTGGCCATCGTCAAGGTGCCGCGCGTGCTGCCGCGCGTGATGCGCCTGCCCGACTCGCTGGTGGCGCGCGGCGAGCAGGGCTTCGTCCTGCTGACCAGCGTCATCCGCGCCCACCTGGCCGAGTTGTTTCCGGGCCAGGTGGTGCAGGCGTTTTCGCAGTTCCGCGTGACGCGCGATTCGGACCTCGACATCGACGATGACGACGTCACCAACCTGCGCCAGGCGCTACGCACGGGGCTGACGACGCGCCACTTCGGCCAGGCCATCCGGCTGGAGGTGGTCAGGACCTGTCCGACCGAGCTTTCGACGCTGCTGCTTGAGCAGTTCGGCCTGCCACCGAGAGCGCTGTACCCGGTCAACGGGCCGGTCAACCTGGTGCGGCTGAACCAACTCATCGAGCAGGTCGAGGCGCCGCACCTGCGCTTTGCGCGCCACGAGCCGGCCTGGCCGCCGGCGCTGCCCGCCGGCGGATCGATCTTCGCGCACCTGCGCCGCAAGGATGTGCTGCTGCACCATCCCTTTCAAAGTTTCGAGCCGGTACTGCAGTTCCTGCGCGAGGCGGTGGCCGATCCCGAGGTGCTCGCCATCCGCCAGACCATCTACCGCACCGGCAGCGAAAGCGTGTTGATGGACCTGTTGCTCGAGGCAGTGCGGGCCGGCAAGGAAGTGATGGTGGTGCTCGAGCTCAAGGCCCGCTTCGACGAGGAGGCCAATATCAACTGGGCCGAGCGGCTGGAGGCCGTCGGCGCGCAGGTGGTGTACGGCATCGTCGGGCTGAAGACACACGCCAAGCTGCTGCTGGTCACTCGCCGCGAGCGGCACGGCCGGCGCATCGTGCTGCGCCGGTATGCCCACCTGTCCACCGGCAACTACAACCCGCACACGGCCCGGTTGTACACCGACGTCGCCATGCTCACTGCCGATCCCGAACTCACCGCCGACGTCGACGCCATGTTCCTCAACCTCGCCAGCGGCCTGCAGGCACGCAGGCCGCGCGTGCTGCTGCCGGCGCCGACGCACATGCGCGAGCACTTCGTTGGCCTGCTCGTGCAGGTGGCCGCAGCCGCGCGCGCCGGGCGCAGCGCGCGGGTGGTGGTCAAGGTCAACGCACTCACCGACCCCGTGCTGATGGACGCGCTGATCGACGCCGGCCGGGCCGGGGCCAGCATCGACCTGATCGTGCGCGGCGCCTGCATGCTGCCGCCCGGCGTGGCCGGCGTGAGCGAGTCGATCCGCGTGCGCTCCATCGTCGGGCGTTTTCTGGAGCACACGCGCGTGATGTACTTCCGCTGGGGCGACACCGGGACCGACGAGGCGCTGTTCCTGAGCAGCGCCGACTGGATGAGCCGCAACATGTTCGGTCGGGTCGAGGCGGCCTGGCCGATCCGCGACGCGCGCCTGCGCCAGCGCGTGATCGACGAATGCCTGGTGCCCTACCTGAACGACGGCACGGACGCGTGGACGCTGGGGTCCGATGGGCACTACGTCGCGGCCGCGGGCGAAGGGCCGTCGGCGCAGCAGGCGTTGATGAGGCTGCACGCATTGAGCAGCGCACCGAACTGAGACCGACAACGATGGACCTCATCCTCTGGCGACATGCCGACGCTGGCGAAGTGCGGGAAGGCGCACTCGATGCCGACCGTCCCCTGACCACGAAGGGCGAACGACAGGCGCAGCGCATGGCCGACTGGTTGAACCGCCATCTGCCCGACACCACGCGCGTGCTGGTCAGCCCGACGCTGCGCACACGACAGACCGCGCAGGCGCTGGGCCGCAAATTCAAGCTCGTGCCCGAACTGGGCCCCGAGCAGACGGTCGATGAACTGCTGGCGGTCACGCGCTGGCCCGAGGCCAAGGTGCCGGTGCTGGTGATCGGCCACCAGACGACGCTCGGCCTGACCGCCGCCTACCTGCTCGCCGGTGCCACGCAAGCGTGGACGGTGCGCAAGGGCGCGGTCTGGTGGCTGCGCGTGCGCGAACGCGAGACGGGAGTCGAAGTCGCGCTGCACACCGTGCTGTCGCCCGACAAAGTCTGATGCGCCAGGGTGCGCGCCGCCGCGCCGCTCATGCCGTGGCGCTGCGCACCGGCCGCCCCCAGCCCTGCGACAGCGCATGCAGCACGGCGCGCGCGTCGAGCGAACGGATGGCCACCGCCGTGTCGGCCGGGATGCGGCCCTGCGCCAGCATCGGCCGCGGGCAGCAGAGTGCGGTCGCCCTGTCACGACAGATTCATCGACGAGGTGCAGATTTCGGTGCGTCGTTGATGTTCGATCGGGGTGCGGGGCCGAGTCAGGCCCGAAGCAGCCGCGCGAAATACGGCCCCCAAGCTCGACACCTTGCAACCACAGAAGGACCCGACATGAATCCTCTCAGCCAGCTTCGCCCGCTTGCGGTCATTGTGCTCGCCGCCTGTGCCTTCATCACCACCGCCGCCCAGGCCCAGTTGACGATCTACGTGGCGCGTCACGGCCAGACCGACTGGAACCGCGAGGGTCGCATCCAGGGCGGCACCGACAACGCGCTCAACGCCACCGGGCGTGAGCAGGCGGCCACGCTGGGCCGCACCCTGGTCGATGTGCGGGTGGACACCGTGTACACGAGCTCGCACCAGCGCGCACGGCAGACTGCCGCGGTCTTCGAAGGCCGCGCGCCGGTCGTCGCGCTGGACGAACTGCGCGAGCGCTTCTTCGGCAAGTTCGAGGGCGCCAACGACAAGGACCCGGCGATCGTGGCCGACTGGAACAAGCGCCGTTTCAGCTGGACCGACGACATGGAGGGCGGCGAGTCGCTGGAGAGCCAGTCGCGCCGTGCCGAAGCCGCGCTGCGCCGGATTCGTGAGCGCCACAAGGACGGCGACACGGTCCTCATCGTCGGCCACGGCGGCATCAACCCGATCCTGGTGTCGCACCTCATCGGCGTGGCGCCACAGGAAGGCGCAAGCGCCATCAACCAGGGCAATGACGAGATCTACCGCGTCGAGATCCCCAAGGCCGGCTCGCCGTCGATCTGGAAGCTGATTCCGCGCGCCAGGCTCAACGAGCTCTGACCCTCCACAGCCACAAGGTGAACACCCACATGAATGCACTCACCCGCCTGGCGGTCGCGGCCAGCGCCCTGGCCTGTGCCGCCGCCCAGGCCCAGCAGCTCTTTCCTTCGGTCCTCGCAGGCCATGCGCTGCTGCCAGCGGCAACGTTCATCAAGCCGCCGGCCGATGCGCCGGCCCATCTTTCGCTCTCGGGGCGTTACCTGCATGCCGATGGGCGGCGCCGCGACCAGTTCGGCTCGATCCCCGGCCTTGCCTTCCTGTCGGACCCGAAGGCGCCACGGCCCACCGGCATGAACGGGCCGTTCGAGGGCCAACCCATCCAGGGGTTCTCGGGCATCAAGTGGCAGAAGGACGGCAGCGCCTGGGTGTTGTCGGACAACGGCTTCGGCAGCAAGGCGAATTCGCCCGATGCCATGCTCATGGTCCACCAGGTGCGGGCCGACTGGAAGACGGGCCGCTTCGAGGTCCTGCGCACCCTCTTCCTGCACGACCCCGACGGCATCGTGCCGTTCAATGTGGCGAATGCGGCAAGCGCCAAGCGCTACCTGACCGGGGCCGACTTCGACATCGAGTCGATCCAGCTCATCGGCGACTCGATCTGGCTCGGCGACGAGTTCGGCCCGTACCTGATCCGCGCCGATCGCAGCGGCAAGGTCACCGGCGTTTTCGAGACGCGGGTCGATGGGCAGCTGGTGCGCTCGCCCGACCACTTCACCGTCAGCGCCCCATCGGTGCCCGGCGCCTTCGCCACCACCGCCCGGCGTTCGCGCGGTTTCGAGGGCATGGCGGCATCGGCTGACGGACGCTTCCTCTACCCCATGCTCGAAGGGCCGCTGTGGGACGCCCAGGCCAAGGCCTGGGAGGCCCGTGACGGCAAGGAGACGGTGCGCATCCTGGAATTCGACGTCCAGCAGGGCGCCTACAGCGGCCGCTCGTTTCGCTATCAGCTCGAATTCGCCGGCAACAATATCGGCGACTTCAACATGATCGACAAGGACACGGCGCTGGTCATCGAGCGCGACAACGGCGAGGGCGACGCCGCGCTGGCCTGCAACGGCCCGGCCCGAGCCGATTGCTTCAACGTGCCAGCGCGCTTCAAGCGGGTCTACAAGATCGATCTGTCGGCGCTGGACGCCCAGGGCTTCGTGCGCAAGGTCGGCTATATCGATCTGCTCGATATCGCCGACCCCAAGGGTGTGGCGCGGCTGGGCGCGGCCAACGGCAGGTTCAGCTTTCCGCACTGGTGCATCGAGGGGCTGGATATCGTCGATGCCGATCACATCGTGGTGCTCAACGATAACAACCTGGGCGTCTCCGCGGCGCGCGAGTTCGGCAAGAACGAGGCCAATGAAATCATCCTGCTGCGGGTCAGCGAATTGCTGCGTGCCCGCTGAGCCGGGTCTGACCCGAGGCGCGCCGGACGCCGGCTGAGCTGCGCCAGGCCGGGCGGTGCCTGGCAAGCGCCAACGCGGCTGCGCTTTGTCCGACCGGACAACTGATCGGAGAATCGGGGCATGGGCCACTCCGACATCGTCCCGCGCGTCGCCATGGTGGAAACCGAACTGAAGTTCCAGGTGCCGCCCGAAACGCGCGCGGCCGCGCGGCGTGCGCTCGCCACGACGCGCGCCCGCAGCGTGTCCTTGCGCGCAAAGTATTTCGACACGCCGGACCGGCGCCTGGCCGCCGCCGGCCTGGCCTTGAGGCTGCGCAAGGAGGGCAGGCAATGGGTGCAGACGCTCAAAGGCCCCGGCGCCAGCGCCCTGCAACGCATCGAGCACGAAATCCCTCTCGGCCAGGCGCGCGGTGAACCGCAACTCGACGTCGCGCGCCACGCCGGTACGCCGGCTGGAGAAGCGCTGGCCGCCGCCCTGGGCGACAGCGCGGGGTCATTGCAGCTCGTCTTCGAAACCAAAGTGCGCCGAACCCATCGCCTCGTGCGCAGCGCGGGAGCGCTGGTCGAAGTGGCATTCGATTGCGGCGAAATCATCGCCGGCCGAGCCGGAGTTGAAAGCCAACGAGCGCCATTGTGCGAGATCGAATTCGAACTCGTGCGCGGGCCTGTCGAGGGCCTGCTGGCCTTGGCCGCACGCTGGGTCGAACGGCATCGGCTGTGGCTCGACGTGCGCAGCAAGGCCGAGCGCGGCGAGCGCCTGGCCCGCGGCGTCGAAGCGGGCCCCGCCGTGCAGGCCAGCCAGCCGCCGCTCGAGCCGCACATGAGCGCCGACGCCGCCTTGCGCCACATCATCGGCACCTGCCTGGCGCAGGTGCTGCCGAACGCCGCCGACGTGGCGGCCGGCGTCGGCGGCGCGGAGCATCTGCACCAGTTGCGTATCGGCCTGCGCCGGCTGCGTTGCGCATTGCGTGTCTTCGGCGACGCATCCCCTGCCGCCGATGCGGGCTGGGCGCCCGCGCTCGCCGCGCTCTTCGCACGTCTGGGTGCGGCACGCGACCGCGATGCGATCGCCGAGTCCGTGCTGCCCGAGTTGCGCCGCGCCGGCGCGCCGCTGGCCGAACTCCCGGCCGACGGCAGCGGCGACGACCCAGGCGACGCGCTGCGCGGTGTGGCGTGCACCAGGCTGCTGCTCGAGTTGATCGGCTTTTCGCACCCGGCGACAGAGCCGGATGCCGGCCTGAGTCGGCGCCGGGCCGCCCCAAGCCGACTCAAGCCCCAAGGGCCACGAAGGGGCCCTTGCCGGGCCATGGGGGCAGCGAACGCAGTGAGCGTGGGGGCGCCATCGACCGGGCCGCCGCAGCCCGATATCGTGTCGCTCGTCAAACCACGGCTGCGGCGCATGCGGCGGCAATTGGAGGCCGACGCCGCGGCGTTCATGACGCTCGACGATACAGCGCGGCACCGCACGCGCAGGCGGCTCAAGCGGCTGCGCTACAGCCTCGAGTTCGTCGCTGCGCTGTTTCCTGCCGGGGCCGTGAAGCGTTGCCTGGCGCGGGTCCGCCCGGCGCAGGAAGTTCTCGGGCGCTACAACGATCTGGCGGTCGCGGAACAGGCCTTCAGGATGCAGACCGCGCAGGATCCGCGCGCATGGTTCGCCGTCGGCTGGCTGAGCGCCCGGCGAGCGCAACTGGTTCCGCAGGCGACCAGGGCGCTGGTCAGGCTCGCCAGGACACCGGACGTCTGGCGCAAGCGCAAGTAGCTCGGCGCGGGCGATCCGCGCGCGCGCCCCTGATCGTTGTCACCAAGGCGCCACAGAGCACCCGCAGACTGCCGGGCGGAGAGGTCTTTGAATGAAATCGAAAGCCGATCGCAGCCTGGGTGATGCGTGGGATCTCGCCGCCTGCGAAATCTTGATCCAGGAGCTGTGGGCCCTGCGCGAGGCCATGCACGAAAACGAAGCGCGCGTCGGTCCCTGGCTGCGCCAGGCCGACCCCTCGCACGCGGCGAGCGCGGTGAACTTCGCGCATTACCTGGCATTGCGGCGCGTTGACTTGCGGCTGTTGCAGGAACGGCTGGCCCGCATGGGGCTGTCGTCGCTGGGCCGGGCCGAAACGCACGTCATGGCCAACCTGGACAAGGTGCTGGGCATCCTGCACCGGCTGGTCGGTCGGCCCTGGGCCGATCTGTCGCCGGACGAGCCCACGGGTTTCCGCAGCGGACCGGCGCTGCTCGCAGCGCAATCCCAGGCGTTGTTCGGCGTGGCCCCGGCGCAGCGTGCGGTGCGCATCATGGTCACCCTGCCCGGCGCGGCGGCGCAGGACGACAAGCTGGTCGACAACCTGGTCGCCGCAGGCATGGACATCGCGCGCATCAACTGCGCCCATGACGGGGCCGCCGAGTGGGCTGCCATGGCGCGCAGCGTGCGCCGCGCGGCGCGCCTGCTCGAGCGCCCGGTGCGTGTGCTGATGGACCTCGGAGGCCCGAAGTTGCGGACGGGCCCGATCGCCGGTAGCCAGGACGCGGCCAGGCTCAAGCCCGCCAAGGACGCACTCGGGCGGGTCACCGTGCCGGCGCACCTGGGGCTGCGGCCGCACGGCTCGCTGGCCACGGTAGCCGGCGCGGATTTCTGCGTCGGCGTCGACGACGCCTGGCTGGCCGAGCTGGAGGCGGGCGCGCGGGTCGACTTCACCGATGCCCGTGATGCCCGGCGGCGCCTGACGGTGCTGGAGCGCCAGGGCGGCGGCGTGCTGGTCGAGTGCAGGCACACGGCCTACCTCACCACCGACACCGTGCTGAGCCTGCGCCGCAAGAAGCACGATGACCTGCCGACGCGGGTCAGCGATATCCCGGCCCGGCCGGCTGCCCTTGTGCTGCATCGCGGCGACAGGCTGAAGCTGGTGCCCGCGGGCTTGGGGCACGGGCCGCAGCCGGGTGCCAAGGGTCGGCCCACGAAGCCGGCGACGATCGGCTGCACGCTGCCGCAGGTGCTGGCCCAGGTGCGCAAGGGCGAGCGCGTCTGGTTCGACGACGGCCGCATCGGTGGCGTCGT
>JAUYAJ010000593.1 GCA_030693565.1 Rubrivivax sp. | reverse complement strand
CAGACGACGGTCTGGTTGGCCGGGTTCTTCATCAGCGAGGCGACGGGCACCGGGATGCCCTTGACCTTGTCCTTCGTCTGCACGAACACACGCACCGGCTGGCCCACAGCCAACTGGTCGAGTGCCGCGCCCTGGGCACGGAAGGCCAGGGGCAGCGCCTGCTCACGCAGGCTGCGCGAGGCGCCGATGAAGGTCAGCGGCATGCGCTGGTTGCCCAGGGCCATCGTCGCGGTGCCGATGTTGGAAGCGATGGCGGCGTCGAAGGCCAAGGCCTCGATGCGCAGCCGGGAGGGATCAACGATCTCGAAGATGAGTTCGCGTGCATCGACCACCTGGCCAGTCACGACGTGGGCCGAGGCGATGACGCCCGACACCGGTGCCAGCAGCGCCTCGCGCGTGGACAGGCCACCACCGACGGCCGAGATGCGTGCTGCCAGGCTGGCGGCGTCGCTCTCGGCCGCTTCGATGTCCTTGCGCGGCACCGTGTCGGCCAGTTCCTGCAGGCGAGCAGCGCGCTTGTCGGCCAGGGCCTTGGCGGCACGCAGCTCGGCCAGTTGCGCCGCCTGGTTGGAACGCTCGATGGGCGCCGCCGACGGCACGACATAGGCCAGCACCTCGCCCTGGCGCACCGCCTGCCCGGGATTGGGCAGGCCGCGCGGCCCCGGCTCGATGCGGCCGGCGTTCAGCGGCTGCACCTTGCCGCCGGCGTTCGGGTCCATCAGCACCTTGGCGCTGAGTTCCACCGTGCGGGGCAGTTCAGCGGCTTCGGTGACGACCGTGCGCACGCCCAGCTGGCGCTGCGCGGGCTTGGGCAGGAAGACGCTGCCATCGGGCTGGCGCTGCGGTCCGTTGGCGCTGGGCGCGGCGGGGGCGTCGCCGTGGTCGTGGCCGGGGCCAGCGTGGGCGGAGCCCAGACCTGTCAGGGCGATCAGCAGCCCCAGGCTGGAGGCGATCAGGGTGCGCTTCATGCTGCAGCCCCCGCGCGGACGTTGCGCCCACGGACCACACGACGCCCGCCCCCAACGAGCAAAGCGAACGCGGCGATGCCGGCCGTCACCCATCCCGCGTATTCGGTCCACGAATGCGTGTGTGCGGCCTTGTTGGCGTGCGCCTCTTCGTGGATGTCGAGTTCACCCGCCAGCAGGTCGGCTTCGTTGCCGGCGGTCACCATGGCGGTCACCGGCAGGACGCCGGGCTTGGGTGCTTCGGGCAGCACGACCTCGTACTCGTCGTCGCCTTGCTTTTCCGCTTTGAACTTGGCCCCGCCGATCTCGAGCTCAATCTGCGCGCCGCGCACCGGGCTGTTGTCGGCAAAGCGGTCGAGGTACAGCGTGATCTGCTTGCCACTGAGCACGCCGACGAGTTCGAAGGTCTCGGACACGGCCGAGAAGCGCGGAAGCGCCTGGCCGACGGCCGCAGGCGCCGCGTCACCGTGGTCGTGGCCTGGGCCGGCCCAGGTGGGGGAGGCGACAAGGATGGCCGCAGTGAACACTGCTGCCGGGAGTTTCGGGAAGTTCATGAGGGAGGTCCTGAGGGATACATTGAATGGCGTCACGGGCGTGTCACTGGGGCATCACTGCGGCAGAAGGCCCAGGGCCTGGCGCCACGCAGAGATCGCTGCAGCGAGCTCGATGCGGGTGCGTGCGGCCTGGCGTTCAGCCTCGGCGGCTTCGGCCTCAATGCGCAGGCGTGTCGGCAGATCGGTTTCGCCCAGCCGGAAAGACTTGTCGAAAAAGCCGCGCGACTCGCGCGCCAGCTGCGCGCGCCTTTCGACGGCCAACAGCTGCGTGCGCGACGACTCGACCCGTACGCGCGCCGCTTCCCCTTCTGCAGTGAGGCGCTCACGCTCCAGGGCCAACTGGGCCTGCATCTCTGTGGCTTCAGCGCGTGCGTTGGCGCTGCGGACATCGAAGCGCGGACCGGCGCCGAAGGGGATGCGAATGCCCAGCGTGATGGTTTGCTGGGACGCGTCCCCGCGCGCACCGCGGTCGCGCGTGGACGCCAGCATCAGCTCGGGGTTGGCGCGCGACTGGGTGGCGGTCAGTGCGACGATCCGCTCCGCCACGGTGGCACGGTCCTTGAGTTCCTGCAACGCTGCATGGGATTGAAGGTCGGCTGCCGCCGCGTCGGGAGCCGGCTCCGCCAGGGCACTCCCCACATCGGTCATGGCCGCCCCGGACGAGGCCGGTGCGGCGCCAGCGAGCGCACGCAGATGCTGTCGGGCCGCCGCAAGGCCGGCCTCGGCCTGGGCCAGGCTGGCCTGCGCGCTGGCCACGGCGCCGTCGGTCTGGTGCTGGTCGGCGCGCGCCAGATCGCCGGCCTTCGCGCGCCGGGCCACGTCGGCTGCGATGACGCGGGCGTTTTCGAGTTGATCGCGGGCGGTGCCGACCTCGATGCGCGCACGCTGCCACTGCCACCAGGCTTCACGGACAGTGGCGGCGACACGCAGCTGCGCCGCAGTGGCCCGGCTCTCGGTGGCGGCTCCTTCGGCGTCGGCCAGCGCCGCGCTGCTGCTGCGCTCTCCAGGCAGCCACAGCGGCACGGCGACGCCCACCTCGAATTCACGCGCGCCCTGGTTGCTGCCCAGGCGGTCGGTCTTGGTCGAGAGTTCCAGGGCCGCCGGCTCCGGCGTCCACGCCTTTGCAGCACTTTGTTGGGCACGGGCGGCGTCGCGCCGCGCCTGCAGCGCCATCGCCTCGGGCTGGCGGGCCCAGGCTGCGTCAAATGCCTGCCGCAGGCTCAGAGGGCTGGTGGCGCTGGCTGTGACCGGAGGCGCAGTGGTCGCGGTGGCTGCCTGAGCCTGCGTGGCCAGGCTGCAGGCGGCCATGGCGGCAGCCACGCTGGCGCGCAGCAGACTGGCCTTCGTTCGAGTTCTTGGTGTCATCCGATGCTCCAGTGTTGAAAACAACGCACAGGAGATCGGCAAGCGGCGACCAAGAGGTCGCGTCGTGCCCGAAGGCGCCGCAGGCTGCGGCGCGCACTCAGGCGCGAACGGGCTTCAGAGAAGGAAGAGACCCGCCTCGCCGATCAGGCGAGGGGCAGCCACTGAGGGCGTTCGGGCCGGGTCGGTGCATGTGCACCACCCGTTTCGTCGAGGGTGGCGCTGGGCGGCGCGGTCGAGAGCGCGCCGGGCAGGCCCAGCGGCAGTGTCAGCATCACCCCGCAGGTGCCGTGGCAGTGGCCGCAGTCGAGATCCATTGCGCCCGGAGCCTTGTCGCCCTGGGCATCCGCGTCGGCCACCGGCTCCGCATGGGGACCGGCGTCAGCGTGGTGCTGGTGCTCGTGGTGACCGAAGTGTCCGGCACCTTGGATCTCGTGCTCGCAATACGACGCCACTGCCGACCAGCTGAACTGGAGCGGAAGCATGGCGAGCAGAACGATGGCGAGGAGGCGACGCACGGACAAGAGTCTAGCGGCTACAGGGTTGTGGCCGACATGGGCAAGGCGACTGGGCTGTGGGGTTTCACCACTTCGAACCGCGGATGCGCACGACGTTGCGGTTCATCGCGTGGCGGATGACACGTTGGTAAAGCCAGCGCTTGAGTCCTGACAGGTTGGAGCCGTGGCGCGCGTAGAAGGCGTCGGGGCTGTCGAAGACACCAAAGTCGTCGGCGATGCCTTCCTTCTGGATGTAGGTGTCCTGCCCACGCCATTCGACCCCGGGCGCCGAGAGGTCGGACGTGGCGGCACCGTAGCCGCAGAAGCGGCGCGCATGCGGAAAGCGGCGCTGCAGGCTGGCCAGATAGGGCGCGTCGAGGATGAAGCCTTCCAGCGCGATCCAGCGGCCTTCGAGGCTGACCTCGACCCAGCTGTGGATGATGCGCTGCGGCGCCAGCCAGTAGGCCAACCCGGTGATCGCACCCTTCTGCAAGGGCTTGTCGATGGTGAAGCCGTGGAAGCGGCAGGGAATGCCCACCGCGCGCAGCAAGGCCATCAGCAACGTGCTCTTGGTGTTGCACTGGCCGATGCCGTCGGCCAGCACGCTGGATGCCGGCAACTCGTCGCCCTCGTTGTATCCGAAGGCGATCTCGTCGCGGACGAAGTCGTAGACGGCACCGATGCGGTTGTAGGCGTTCAGAGTTCGCCATCCACGGCGAGCAACCAGCGCCTCCATGTCCGGGTGGTGGACATCCAGCAGCGGCGTCGCGACCAGCAGGGGGTGCATGGCGTCGGACATGGGCCACTCCTGTCAGGCGTGCGCCGGCATGGGGCGGAGCTCGGCCCGGGCATGCTGGACGACCGAGCGCGCGGCGGTCAGCGCCAGGACGCCCATGACCGCGGCGACCGCCAGGTCGGGCCAGGCGCTGCCGGTACCGAAGACGCCCAGCGCGGCGGCCATCACTGCGAGGTTGCCGATCGCGTCGTTGCGGCTGCACAGCCACACCGAGCGCATGTTGGCGTCGCCCTCTCGCCAGGCGTAGAGCATCGCGGCGACCGACACGTTGGCCAGCAGCGCCAGGGCACCGATGGCACCCATCGTCGCCGGCTCGGGTACGGTGCCGGAAGCGGCCGACCACGCGGCGCGTCCGAGGACAAAGACACCGAAGGCGCCCATGGTCAGGCCCTTGAAGAAGGCAGCCCGCGCCCGCCAGGTCAGCGCCATGCCCAGCACCAGCAGCGAGATGCCGTAGTTCGCCGCGTCGCCGAAGAAGTCGACGGCGTCGGCCAGCAGCGACACCGATCCGGCCTGCAGGCCACCGGCCAACTCAACGGCGAACATGGTGATGTTGATGACCAGCGCGGCCCACAGTACGCGACGGTAGCGCGGGCTCTGGCTGGCGGGTGGGGCGGCGCAGCCGTTGCTGCAGCAGGAGTCGCTCATGAGAGACTTTCGGGTGTCGATGCCGGTATTTGAAACCCTGTAGCGGCTCCAGAGTCAAGCGGCTATGCTGCAGAGCGTTGGGCGCCCCGTCATGCACGCCGAGAGCCTCGATCCATGTTCGACTTCCTTCGCGTCACAGGACTGTTCTTCGTCACCGCTGTTGCCGGGATCGTCGGGTGCTACCTGCCGTGGCTCGTGCTCACGCAAGGTAGGCCGGTCTGGTGGCTGCTGCCGGCGGCCGTATCGCTGGCGGCGTTCGCGTGGCTGTTGACGCTGCATCCCAGTGCCGCAGGCCGCACCTACGCGGCCTACGGCGGTGTGTATGTCGTCGTCGCACTGATCTGGCTGTGGCGCGTCGACGGTGTGGTCCCGACTCGATGGGACCTTGTCGGTGGAGGCATCTGCCTTGTCGGCATGGCGATCATTGCCCTGCAGCCCAGGGCGGCAAGCTGAAGAAGGGGCACGGCCATGAAGATTGGCGAACTGGCACTGGCGGCGCAGACACAGGTCGAGACCATCCGCTACTACGAACGCGAAGGTCTGCTGCCGCAGGCGCCGCGCAGCGAAGGCAACTACCGCATCTACGGGCCCGGGCATGTCGAGCGGCTGGCCTTCGTGCGCCACTGCCGGTCGCTGGACATGACGCTGGACGAGATCCGCGTGCTGCTGCGTTTCAAGGACGAGCCGCAAGCCGAGTGCGGCGAGGTCAATGCGCTGCTGAATGAACACATCGGCCATGTCGCCACGCGCATCCGCGAACTTCGGCAGTTGGAAAAGCAGTTGAAGGCGCTGCGGGAGCAGTGCGTCGACGTCCGCGAAGCAGAACACTGCGGCATCTTGAATGAACTGGTGCAGGCGTCTTCAGCGACGGATGTCAGGTCGGCGAGCGCGCATGTGACGGGGTCTCACGGCACCCGCAACCGTCGGCGTCACTCTTCGACCTTGGAGTGACCGCCTTCTTGTTGCAGGGGGCGGCTGCCACAGGTCGGCAGCGTGAGTACGGCCCCTTCGGGGGCCGTCGCTCAGCGGGCACCTTGGCGAGGTCGGTGATTGCCACCTGCGCATGACCGCTGTCGCAGTCCCCGACCATCTCTGCCGCTTGTGCGAACGTCAAGTTCCAAAGTAGACCGGTCGTTCGCTTAGAAAGTCATCGCCGGCTGCTGTGGGTCGTAAGCGGATGCTGGCCATGCGCGGGTGAATGACCGCAGTGAGAATCGGTTGGACAGGCGGGCAACGCGACCGGCGGCTCCTATGCGGCAGCGTGAGTTCGGTGTCATTGCCGAAACCTGCCCTCGGCAAGCCATGCACTCCCGTCGCTTCGTTGGGCGCATGTACGTCCGGCCGGCAGCTCCGATCAACTCAAGCTTGCTGTCGGCCGCGGGCGGCAGTGAATGCCAAAGTCGCCGGTCATGCCGGTGCTGTCGAAGTTGATCTCGACAACTTCTCGGCTGTGTCCCCGAATCCCCACACGTCAACGTCTTTCGGTTCGCCGCAGTTCGGCCTCGGCATCGTCCGCGCGCCGATGCGGATCGACATCCTGATGAACGGTCATCCACAGCGCAATGCCGTCCTCTCTTTCCGGGGGCGGGCATAAACCTCACGGCAGCTGATAACCTGGCGCCGGCACTGCGAAGGCTGCGGGATCCCGCTGCGCCGCGTCGTGTCCCATCTGCGCGCGCCACAGTCGCGCGTAGAGGCCGCCCGCGGCGCGCAGCGCGGCGGGGCTGCCGCGTTCGGCGACCTGCCCCTGGTCGAGGACGATGACCTCGTCCGCATGCTGCACGGTGGACAGTCGGTGGGCGACGATGAGTGTGGTGCAGCCCTGGCAGACGCGTTGCAGGTCCCGAAGGAGTGCGGCCTCGGTCCGGCTGTCGAGCATCGAGGTGGCCTCGTCGAAGACGTAGATCCGTGGGCGCTTCAGCACGGCGCGTGCGATGGCGACGCGCTGTCGTTCGCCGCCGGACAGCTTCAGGCCGCGCTCGCCGACGGGCGTGTCGTAGCCACCGGGCAGGGCGACGATGCGGTCGTGCAGCTGCGCCTGGCGCGCGGCCTCCTCGATGTCGCTGCGTGACGCTCCGGGCCGGCCGATGCCGATGTTGGCCGCCAGGCTGGCGTTGAACAGCACCGTGTCCTGGGGCACGAGCCCGATCGCGGCCCGCAGTTCGCCCAGGGGCAGCGCCTCGATCGGCATTCCGCCGAGCAGGATGCGCCCGGCCTGCGGTGCATACAGCCGCAGCAGCAGGCGCACGATGGAGGTCTTGCCCGATCCGCTGGCGCCCACGATGGCCACGGTGCGGCCGGCGGCGATGTCCAGGTCCAGTCCCCGCAGCACTTTGGGGCCGCCGTCGTAGGCCAGGTGCACGCCGCGCATGCTCAGACCGATGGCCTCTGACCTGGGCAGGGCGGCGCGCGCGCCGGTGCCGGGCATCGCCGGTTCACAGTGGGCCGCCGTGGCTGGCGGCGGCGTGCCTTGAGTGGTCGCCTCGGCGGGCATGTGAAGCACCTCGAGCAGGGGGCGGACGAACTCCAGGGCCTGGGTGAGGTCGCGCGCGGCGGCGCCCAGCATCTCCAGCGGCCGCACCAGCTGCAGCAAGTAGACCGTGACCAGCACGAAGCCGCCGATGCTGAGCGAGCCACGGCCGAGGGCCTGTGCCGCGAGGGCCAGTGACGCCGCCATCGAGACGGCGAAGATGGCGGTGACGGCCAGCCCGGTTCTGGCGCGCTGCCGATGCAGTTGCATCCAGCAGCCTTCGAGCCGGGCCGCGGCGCCCTCGAACCGCGCGCGGGAGCCGCCTTCGGCGTCGAAGCATTTTATGGTCTAGACATTGATCAGGCTGTGCGCCAGGGTGGCGTGGGCGTCCAGGCTGGCCTCGGACACGGCGCGTGCGCGCGCCTGCAGGCGCAGGGCGCCGATGCCGCAGACGACCAGGTAGGCTGCAGTGCTGGCAGCAAAACTCAGGACCAGCGCCGGCTGGTCGAGATGCAGGAGGACGGCC
>JAUYAJ010000591.1 GCA_030693565.1 Rubrivivax sp. | reverse complement strand
CGACGCCAAGAAGTCCGACCAGGTCGTGCGCGGCGCCGTCGTGTTGCCCAACGGCACCGGCAAGACCAAGCGTGTGGCCGTGTTCGCCCAAGGCGCCAAGGCCGAAGAAGCCAAGGCCGCTGGTGCCGACATCGTCGGCATGGACGACCTCGCCGCCGACATCAAGGCCGGCAAGATGGACTTCGACATCGTGATCGCCTCGCCGGACACGATGCGTATCGTCGGCCAGCTCGGCCAGATCCTGGGCCCGCGCGGTCTGATGCCCAACCCCAAGGTCGGCACCGTGACCCCGGACGTGGCGGGCGCTGTGCGCAACGCCAAGGCCGGCCAGGTCCAGTTCCGCGTCGACAAGGCCGGCATCATCCATTCGACGATCGGCCGCCGCTCGTTCGACGCCGACAAGCTGATGGGCAATCTGCGTGCGCTGCTCGAGGCTTTGAACAAGTCCAAACCGGCCACCAGCAAGGGCATCTACCTGCGCAAGGTGGCGGTGTCGTCGACGATGGGCGTGGGCGTTCGCGTCGAAGTGGCGTCGATCGCGGCCCCGGCCTCGGCCTGATGTGAACACGCTGCGGCGCGCAGGTCTGACGCGCCGTGGCACTGAATTGGTGGGTCGCCCGGCGGTGCAAGCCGGCGGGCGGGTCATCCAAGACCGCTGGTGGGTGAGGGATCCTGTTCCGAACCCGTAATCGAGAGCGAGGCCTTTGGGCCGGACTCGAAGCCAGCGCAGATGGCGGTCCCGCTGCAATGGATGCCTGAGAGGGTGCCGGAACAGATGGTCGCTGATTCCTGGTGTGTCGACCGGGCCCGCAAGGGCAACGAGACACGAATAGTGTGAGGAGCAGACCTTGAGTCTCAACCGCAACGAAAAGGCAGCCGTGGTCACGGACGTGTCGGCGCAAGCCGCCCGCTCGCAGACGCTGGCGTTGGCCGAGTACCGTGGTCTCACCGTGGAACACCTGAACAAGCTGCGCGTCGATGCGCGGGCCAAGGGCGTATATCTTCACGTGCTGAAGAATTCGCTGGCCCGTCGCGCCGTCGCCGGCACGCCGTTCGAGGTCGCCCAGGGTGCCATGGTCGGTCCGCTGATCTATAGCTTTTCCGAGGATGCCGTGGCCGCGGCGAAGGTCCTTTCCGACTTCGCCAAGACCAACGACAAGCTGATCGTCAAGGGCGGCGCATTCGCCGGCAAGGTGCTGGACGCAAACGGGGTCAAGGCCCTGGCGGCCATCCCGAGCCGTGAAGTGCTGATCTCGCAGATCGCGGGCTTGCTGAAGTCGCCGATCCAGCGCATGGCTGGCGTGCTGGCCGCTCTGGCCCTGCAGCGTGGCGCTGGCGACGAAGCGCCGGTTGCCGAAGCGGCAGCCGCAGCCTGATCGCTGACATCCCCTTTTACTCATCCATCGATTTCGAGGTAATTCCAAATGGCATTCGATAAAGACGCATTCCTGTCCTCCATGGACAGCATGACCGTGCTGGAACTCAACGACCTGGTCAAGGCCATCGAAGAGAAGTTCGGCGTTTCCGCAGCCTCGATGGCTGCTCCGGCCGCTGGCGCTGGCGGCGGCGCTGCTGCCGTCGTTGAAGAGCAGACCGAATTCAACGTCATGTTGCTCGAGGCCGGTGCCAACAAGGTGCAGGTCATCAAGGCCGTGCGCGAACTGACGGGCCTGGGCCTGAAGGAAGCCAAGGACCTGGTCGACGGCGCTCCGAAGGCCGTCAAGGAAGCCATTCCGAAGGCAGACGCCGACGCTGCGCTGAAGAAGCTCGTCGACGCCGGCGCGAAGGCCGAGATCAAGTAAGACGGACGCTCCACGGGGTCATCGGCCCCGGGGGGCACCTGCAAGGGCGGCGTGCCGCCTTTGCAAGTGTTCTCTGATCCGACTGCAGAGAACAGGTTTGGTCGGACTCCGGTGCAATGCCGGGGTTGTCCGCCAGCGGCAGGTAGTGGCCTGCCACCAAGCCTCAGACGCAAAGTCTGAGTAGCCAGTCGCCGACGAAATGCCCGCCAGGCCAGGTGGGCGTTCTCGACACGGAGAGTTCAATGGCGCAAGCATCCCCGACCTACAGCTACACCGAACGCAAGCGGATTCGCAAGAGTTTCGGCAAGCGCGAAAGTGTCCTCAACGTTCCTTACCTGCTGACCATGCAGCGGGAGTCCTATGTCGCGTTCCTGCAAAAGGACGTGCCACCGGCCAAGCGCAAGCCCGAAGGGCTGCAAGCAGCCTTCCTGTCGGCGTTCCCCATCGTCTCGCACAACCAGTTTGTCGAGATGAAGTTCATCGAATACAACATCGCCAAGCCGCCGTTCGACGTGCGCGAATGCCAGCAGCGCGGCCTGACCTTCGCTGCGGCCGTGCGTGCCAAGCTGCAGATGATCATCTATGACCGCGAGTCGCACCCGGCGAAGGCGGTCAAGGAGATCAAGGAGCAGGAGGTCTACATGGGCGAAGTGCCCCTGATGACCGACTACGGCTCCTTCGTCGTCAATGGCACCGAGCGTGTCATCGTCTCGCAGCTGCACCGCAGCCCGGGCGTCTTCTTCGAACATGACAAGGGCAAGACCCACAGCTCGGGCAAGCTGCTCTTCAGCGCCCGCGTGATTCCGTATCGCGGCTCCTGGCTCGACTTCGAGTTCGACCCCAAGGACATCCTGTACTTCCGCGTCGACCGCCGACGCAAGATGCCGGTGACGATTCTGCTCAAGGCCATCGGCCTGAATCCGGAAACGATCCTGGCGCACTTCTTCGTCAACGACAACTTCCGCTTGATGGACACCGGCGCCCAGATGGACTTCGTCGCCGAACGTCTGAAGGGTGAAGTGGCGCGCTTTGACCTCACCGACAAGGACGGCACCGTCGTCGTCGAAAAGGACAAGCGCATCACCGCGCGCCATGTGCGCCAGCTCGAAACCGTGGGCACGGGTTTTGTCAGCGTGCCTGAGGACTTCCTCATCGGCCGCATGGTGGCCCGCAACATGGTCGACGCCGACACCGGCGAGATCGTCGCCAAGGCCAACGAAGAAGTCACCGAAGCGCTGCTGAAGAAGCTGCGCACGGCCGGCATCCGTGACCTCCAGTGTCTGTACACCAACGAGCTCAACCAGGGCGCCTACATCAGCCAGACGCTGGCCAGCGACGAGACGGCTGACCAGCTGTCGGCGCGCGTGGCCATCTACCGCATGATGCGTCCCGGCGAGCCGCCGACCGAAGACGCCGTCGAGGCCTTGTTCCACCGCCTGTTCTACAGCGCCGACACCTACGACCTGAGCCGGGTCGGGCGCATGAAGTTCAACGCCCGCGTTGGCCGCGACGTGCCCGAAGGCGCGATGACGCTGTCCAACGACGACATCCTCGACGTCGTCAAGATCCTGGTCGACCTGCGCAACGGCAATGGCGACGTCGACGACATCGACCACCTGGGCAACCGGCGTGTGCGCTGTGTCGGTGAACTGGCCGAGAACCAGTACCGCAGCGGTCTGGCGCGCATCGAGAAGGCCGTCAAGGAGCGTCTGGGCCAGGCTGAGACCGAAGCCCTGATGCCGCACGACCTGATCAACTCCACGCCGATCAGTGCGGCCTTGAAGGAGTTCTTCGGCGCCAGCCAGCTGAGCCAGTTCATGGACCAGACCAACCCGCTGAGCGAGATCACGCACAAGCGGCGCGTCTCGGCCCTGGGCCCGGGCGGTCTGACGCGCGAGCGCGCCGGCTTCGAGGTGCGCGACGTGCACCCGACGCACTACGGCCGCGTGTGCCCGATCGAAACCCCGGAAGGCCCGAACATCGGCCTCATCAACTCGCTGGCGCTGTTCGCGCAGCTCAACGAGTACGGCTTCCTGGAAACACCTTATCGCCGCGTGCACGACGGCAAGGTGACGATGGACATCGACTACCTGTCGGCGATCGAAGAAGGCAAGTACGTCATCGCGCAGGCCAACGCCTCGCTCGACGGCGAAGGCAAGCTGGTCGACGAACTGGTGTCGGCGCGCGAGAACGGCGAGTCGGTTCTGCTGTCGCCCGAGCGCGTCCAGTACATGGACGTGGCACCGGCGCAGATCGTCTCGGTGGCGGCTTCGCTCGTGCCCTTCCTGGAGCACGACGACGCCAACCGCGCGCTGATGGGCGCCAACATGCAGCGCCAGGCCGTGCCTGTGCTGCGCCCGGAGAAAGCGCTGGTCGGTACCGGTGTCGAGCGCGTCGCCGCGGTCGACTCGGGCACTGTCGTCACGGCGCGCCGCGGCGGCATCGTCGACTATGTCGACACCAACCGCATCGTCATTCGCGTCAACGACGCCGAGACGGTGGCCGGTGAGGTCGGCGTCGACATCTACAACCTGATCAAGTACCAGCGTTCGAACCAGAACACCAACATCCACCAGCGCCCGATCGTCAAGCGCGGTGACCAGGTGGCGCTGGGTGACGTGGTGGCCGACGGCGCCTCCACCGACATCGGCGAGCTGGCCCTGGGCCAGAACATGCTGGTCGCGTTCATGCCCTGGAACGGCTACAACTTCGAAGACTCGATCCTGATCAGCGAACGTGTCGTCGCTGAAGACCGCTACACCTCGATCCACATCGAGGAGCTGGTGGTGATGGCGCGCGACACCTAGCTGGGCTCGGAAGAGATCACGCGCGACATCCCGAAGCTGAGCGATCAGCAGCTCGGGCTCCTGGTCGAAAGCGGCATCGTCTACGTCGGCGCCGAG
>JAUYAJ010000126.1 GCA_030693565.1 Rubrivivax sp. | reverse complement strand
GGCTGCCGTCGGCCGGCTTGTAAAAGCGCAGGTTCGTGACGTCGTCGTCGGCGATCGGCAGCGCAAAGCGGTCGCGGAACACCTTGAGCGCGTCGACGTCGAGCTTCTTGGCCTGGTGCGAGGTCATGCGCGACTCGCCGACCCCGCCCATGCCGAAGCCCTTCTTGGTCTTGGCCAGGATCACCGTCGGCCGGCCGCGGTGCGCCTGCGCGGCGGCGAAGGCGGCGTAGAGCTTGCGCAAGTCGTGGCCACCGCGCTTGAGGCCGTCGATCTCGGCCTCGCTCATGTGGGCGACGAGCTTTTGCACCTCGGGGTCCTGGCGGAAGAAATGTTCGATGTTGTAGGCGCCGTCGTTGGCGCCCAGGGTCTGGTACTGGCCGTCGACGGTGCGGCTGAGCGCGCGCAGCAGCACATGGCGCGTGTCGCGCGCAAAGAGCGCGTCCCATTCGCTGCCCCACAACACCTTGACGACGTTCCAGCCGGCGCCGGTGAACAGCGCCTCCAGCTCCTGAATCACTTGACCGTTGCCGCGCACCGGGCCGTCCAGGCGCTGCAGGTTGCAGTTGACGATGAAGGTCAGGTTGTCGAGCCTTTCGCGCGCCGCCAGCGTCAGCCCGGCGATCGATTCGGGCTCATCCATCTCGCCGTCACCGAACACGCCCCAGACCTGGCGGCCGGCGGTGCCCAGCAAGCGGCGGTCGGCCAGGTAACGCATGAAGCGCGCCTGGTAGACGGCGTTCAGCGGGCCCAGACCCATCGAGCCGGTGGGGAACTGCCAGAAGTCCGGCATCAGCCAGGGGTGCGGATAAGAGCTCAGCCCGGGGCCGCCGAGTTCCTGGCGGTAATGTGCCAGCTGCTCTTCACCGAGCCGGCCTTCGAGGTAGGCGCGCGCATAAACGCCGGGCGCCGAATGGGGCTGGAAATAGACCAGGTCGCCGCGGCGCTGCTCGCCGTCGCCGCGGAAGAAGTGGTTGAAGCCGACCTCGAAGATCTCGGCCGCCGACGCATAACTCGCGATGTGGCCGCCGAGCTCGCCATAGGCAGCGTTGGCGCGCGCCACCATCGCCAGCGCGTTCCAGCGCATGATCGCCGTCAGCCGCTCTTCGATGACCGGGTTGCCTGGGAAACTGCCCTGGCGCTCCAGCGGGATGGTGTTGCGGTAGGCCGAGTAAGGCTGCACATGGGGCACGATGCCGAGCTGCTGGGCCTGCTCCTCGAGCTGCTCAATCAGATACAGGCCGCGCGCCGCGCCAGCGCGGTCGACCACCGCCTGCAAGGCGTCTATCCATTCCTGGGTTTCCGGCGGGTCGGTGTCCAGGCCGGGTTCGGGGTCGGATTGCGGTTCATGGGCTCCCATGTGTGGATTCCGGCGACGATGAGGCGGCCAGTGTAGGCCGGCGCTGGCCGCCGCCGCGACCGCCTCATGTCGACGCCGCCCGTCAGTCCTGGCTGATCTTGCGTTCCTTGATGATGGCCATGTAGCGCCGGCTGTCGCTCTGGATCAGCTGGCCGAAGTCGGCCGCGCTCATCGGCGTCGGGTCGGCGCCGAGGGCGCGGATCGCGTCGACCACTGGCTGCAAGGTCAGCGCGCGGTTGATCTCGCGATTCAAGCGTTCGACGATCGCTGGCGGCGTGCCCGCCGGCGCCCAGAAACCATGGGTGGTGCCGGTGTCGAAGCCGGTCAGCCCCAGTTCGGCCAGCGTCGGCGTGTCCGGGTACAAGTGCGAGCGCTTGGCGCTGCCCATGGCCAGCAGGCGCAGCTTGCCGGACTTGATGTGCTGAAAGGCAATGCCGGGATCGAAGGCGTAGTCGATGTTGCCGGCCAGCATGTCTTGCAGCGCCGCGCCCGAGCCCCGGTAGGGGATGTGAACGCTGAACAAGCCGGCCTGGGACTTGAGCATTTCGCCGGCGATGTGGGGCGAGGTGCCATTGCCCGGCGACCCATAGCTCAGACGCCCCGGGTTGGCCTTCACATGCTTGACGAAGTCGGCGTAGTTGGTGAAGGGCAGTTCGGCGCGCGACACCAGGAACAGCTCCAAGCGCGCGCCGGCGGCCACCGGCACCAGATCCTTGTTGGGATCGAACGGCAGCTTGGGGGTGATGTGCGGCACGATGGACATCGCGCTGCCCGACGACAGCAGGAAGGTGTAGCCATCGGGCGCGGACTTGGCCGCCGCGTCAGAACCGACGATGCCGCCGGCACCCGAGCGGTTGTCGACCACCACCGTCTGCCCCAGCGCCTGCGACAGCGGGCCCGCCACTGCGCGCGCAATGATGTCGGGCGAACCGCCAGCCGGGAAGTTGACGATGAGCCGGATGGGCTTGGCCGCGGGCCAGGCCTGCGCGGCAGCGCCCGACGCCGCCGTGATGGCGGCCAGCGCCACCAGCGACGCGGCTGCGCCACGCTTGAAGTGTGAAGAGGCCATGGTTTGTCTCCGCTGTCGTTGTGGGAAGCCACGCGCCAGCCAGCACAGGATGCTGGTTGGCCACGCTTGCGCGACTGCCGGGGTCACTGGCGGACTCTTCAGCAGACGTGCGGGGCGAATGCTCGCAGGCCGGTCAGACCAAGGCAATACGGGTTCGCAGCAGGCGCAGCAAGGCGGAACTTGCGCGGCCGAACCGAATCAGCGCGGCCGTTCCTGCAAGGTGCCAGCGATCAGCGGCCACAGCGCCGGGGCTGGGCAACAAGACTTGGCGCAGGGCTGGCGCGGCACCCCGGCCGTCGCCTTCGTGCACCGCACAGAGACCACCGCTTTGCGCCGGCATCGGCTGCGCCCGCCCCGGCTGCGTTGCCGCGACGCAATCCATTGCTGCAGGCGTCACAGGACGCTGTTGGGCAGGAAAACGAGCTGGGCGCTTGAGCCTAGGGCGCACAGCGCATGGGCCGGGCCCCCGCAAGACTGCGGCGATGGTCGAGCGCTGCGCCAACGCCGGACGGACCAACGGCCTAGACGAAACCGCCTAAGCCGTTGATTGGTTTGGTGGGCCCTGAGTGACTCGAACACTCGACCAACGGATTAAGAGTCCGCTGCTCTACCAACTGAGCTAAGAGCCCCGGAACCTGTTTGCGTATGGTGGGTCGTGCGTGACTCGAACACGCGACCAACGGATTAAAAGTCCGCTGCTCTACCGACTGAGCTAACGACCCGTCCGCAGAGCCTCAGATTGTAGCTGGAAATCACCGCTCGGCGCTAGGGCGGGGGTCGACTGCAGCGCCAGGAGTTGCGAAATCGCCTCGCCCGCAGCCACCATGCCGAAGGTGGCGGTGACGGTCACGGTGGAGCCATAGCCATGGCAGTTCAAGCTGCCGTCGACGTCGCAGGCCTGCGCCGGCTGGCGCACGCTCTCGCGCGAAAAGACGCAGCGCAGCCCCATCGGCCCTTTGCCCGGCGCGCCATGCTGCTTGCGCAGGCGCTGGCGCAAACTGGCCAGCAGCGGGTCATGGCTGACATCGGCCAGGTCGTCGACATCGACCTTGTGCGCCAGGCTCTTGCCCCCAGCGGCGCCGACGCAGACCAGCGCCACGCCGGACTCGCGGCTCCATGCGGCCAACGCCAGCTTGGCGCGCACCTGGTCGCAGGCGTCGATGACCAGGTCCACCGGCGCGGGCAGCAGCGCCGGCCAGTTGTCGGCGCTGACGAACTCCTCCACCGTCAGCACCTGGCAGCCCGGATGGATGTCGGCCACCCGTTCGGCCAAGGCCAGCACCTTGGCCTGGCCGATGCTGCGCCCTAAGGCCTGCACCTGGCGGTTGATGTTCGATTCGGAGACATGGTCGAGGTCGATCAGCACCAGCTGCGCCACGCCGCAGCGCGCCAGCGCTTCAGCCGCCCACGAGCCCACGCCGCCGACACCGACGACCGCCACACGGGCGGCGCGCAGCCGTTCGTATCCAGCATCGCCATGCAGGCGGCGCAAGCCGCCAAAGCGCCGCTCGGCATCAGCGACATCGACGTCGTCAGCCACTGCCATCACACCATGCGCTCCAGCCGCCAGACCTGGTAGCGCAGGCCGATCACGGCGCCGGCGATGATGCCGGCCAGCGCCAGGAAACTGCCCAGGGCCAGGGTGGAGACACCGGACAGGCCCTGGCCCACTGTGCAACCCATGGCGGTGATGCCACCCACGCCCATCAGCACGGCGCCGACGAGGTGGTTGGCCGTGTCCTCGACGCCACCAAAGCCTTCCCAGTAGAAGCTGCGCGTGGCCAGCGCCATCAAGGCCGAGCCACTGATGACGCCCAGCGTGGTCACGATGCCGACGTTGAGCACCTTGCTCTTGTCGCTGAAGAGGATCAGCCAGTCCATCGTGGAGGCGATCGGGGCGACGAAGCTGAGCGACTCCATGCGCTGCGACGCGGTGGCCAGGAACACCTGTTCCAGCGTCAGCGGGTGTTCGGCGACATAACCCAGCCGGCCCGAAACCCACCACACACCCACGACCACGGCGCCGATGCCCAGGCCTGCGGCCAGCACTTCGGCGCTGCGCCCTTCGCGGCGCGCGAGCACGAAGCCGATCAGCAGCGCGCCCAGGCCACCACCGACCACCAAGGCCAGCCAGGCGCGCGACCAGCCTGTCGCGGCGGCCAGCATGGACGGCAGGTCCTGCCCACTGGCCAGCGTCAGGTCGACGGTCTCGAGGGTGGCGACACGCGCCACGGCGGTGACGCCGCGCAGTGTTGCGTAGGCGCTGATGGCCAGCACGGCGAACACCACCATGGCCTTCAGGCTGCCGCCGCCGATGCGCACCAGGGTCTTGCTGCCACAGCCCGAGGCCAGCACCATGCCGATGCCGAACAAGAGTCCGCCGACGATGTTGGACAACCACAGCAGCCGCGGCGATGCGTAGATGCTCTGGCCGGCTTCGACCCAGCCCAGCGCCACCATGGCGTTGAAGCCGATCATCGCCACGCCGATGGCGAGCAACCACATGCGCATGCGCGTCCAGTCGCCGATGTTGACGATGTCGGCCACCGCGCCCATGGTGCAGAAGTGGGTGCGCTGGGCGATGGCGCCAAAGGCCACGGCGAGCGCGAACGCGGCCCACAGCACCTGCGCCGTGAGCGCGGAAACGTCGATCTCTTGCATCGGGCGATTCTAGGAGGCCGGGCTTGTCCGGCCGCCGACGCGGGGCACTACTTGATCGACGCCAGCCGCTCTTTGCCGGCCACCGCGGCCTCGGACTGCGGGTAGGCCTTCATCAAGTCCTCGAGCGTCTTGCGCGCCGAACGCCCGTCTTTCATTTCGACCTGGCTGTTCGCCAGCGCCAGCATCGCCTCAGGGGCACGCGGGTGCTGGGGCGACGCGGCTACGAAGGCGCGGAAGGCGCCGACCGCCTCTTTGTAGTCACGCTTGCCGTAAAGGGCGTTGCCGAGCCAAAAGCGCACCGAGTCGGCATAGCCGCTGCCGGGGTAGCGGCGCTGGAAGCTGGCGAGCGCGGCCACCGACTTGTCGAAGTCGCCTTCGCGCAAGGTGGCGATGGCTTGCTCGTAGCCGCGCTTTTCTTCCGGTGTGGCGACGAACTCGCTGCCGTCCAGCGTCACTTTCGCAGGCTCGAGCTTGCGCAGCCTGTCGTCCAAGGCCTGGGCGATGTCTTTTTGCTGGCGCTGCAGTTCGGCGACGTCGCGCAGCAGCTGCTCGTCGCTGCCGCGCAGGCGGGCGATATCGCCGCGCATGGCCTCGAGCTGGTTGTTCAGCTCCAGCAAACTGCGGCGCAGTGCGGTGAAGTTGTCGTTGACCTGGCTGGTCAGCTGGCTGGCCATCTGTTCGGCCAGTTGCTTGTGCGCCGCCGCCTGTTCGGCGCTGCGGGCCTTGGCCGCTTCATCGTTCTGCGCCACCCGGGCGCGCAGCTCGATGATGGCCTTGCGCGCTTCTTCGTCGTCGAACAGGCCGGCCTGGGCCGCAGCAGCCGCCAGCCCCAGAGCCAGCGTGGCGGCGCAACGCCGCAGGCCTTGGCCACGCATCAGGGTCGACATGTCAGCGGTCCTTCAGTTCGGCGCGCCGGTTCTTGGCCCAGGCCGCTTCGTCATTGCCCTGGACCGCGGGGCGCTCTTCGCCAAAACTGACGGCGTCGATCTGCGCTTCGTTGACGCCCAGCAGCGTCAAGGTCTTGGCGACGGCTTCGGCACGCTTTTGCCCCAGCGCCAGGTTGTACTCGCGGCCGCCGCGCTCGTCGGTGTGGCCTTCGACGGTGACGCGCTTGGCGCGGTTGGCGGCCAGCGCGCGCGCATGGCTGTCGACCAGGGACTTGAACTCGTCCTTCAGCACGAAGCTGTCGAAGTCGAAGTAGATCACCCGCGCCAGCGCGGCGCTGGCCGCGGCGGCGCCCTGGCGTGGCAGCTCGACGGTGGCCACGGTGGACTGCGGCGCG
>JAUYAJ010000569.1 GCA_030693565.1 Rubrivivax sp. | reverse complement strand
GCACCTTGAAGACGGCGATCACGGACACGACCTCGGCATTCGAAGAACAAGTGCAGTACGACCTGCTGGCAGCTCGGATGCACCTGCGCGATGACGCCGCCAGGATTGCCAGCGAGCGCCAGAAAATTGCCGACGACACCGACATCGTCGAGCGCAACACCGCGCTGCGCGACGCCGAGAAGGCCCTCCGTGAGGGGGTCGACCGCAGCCGGATTGAGCTGGCTGCCAAGCTGAGTGGCATCGAGGCCCATGGCGTGAAAGAGCGTCTGGAGGACAAGCTCAAGTCGGCGACGTCCACTGCCAAGGGTACGCTGGAGGCGCTGCTGCTGGGGCTGCTGGCCGCAGGCCGACTGGAGAACGCCGCGCGAACATTCATCGGCAAGCCGGTTCCTGAGCAGTTCCCGCGTCTGAAGAAGTCGGTGCAGGAGCTGGCCCAGGCTCTCGTAGCCACCGAGCTCGAGCGACTCGCACAGCTTCACACCGCGGTGGTCAATGCGTCAAGCGGCGACGATCTGGTACCTACCAAGCTGCTGCAGCTGGTGCCGGCGTTCGAGGGCGCCAATATTGGATTGGCTGAGCTGCATTCCGCACTCATCGGGCCCACGGACAGCGTCTCGATGGCCATCGCCGCAGAGCAATCCACGCTGGACGACCGAATACTGGTCGAGCAGCGAGCTGTCAGCGAGCTAGCCGAGCGCAAACGGCGCTTGGCCGCTGGCGGTGGCAACTACAGCCGCGATACGACCCTGGCCGTCGATCGCATCCGCGAGGAACTGCCCGAAGCCAACGTCCAGGTACTGTGCGACCTGGTCGAGCCCCGCTCGGAGGAATGGCAGCAGGCCATTGAGGGCTACCTCGACAACGCCCGTTTCAATCTCATCGTGAAGCCGGACTGGGAAGCCGCCACCATCGACCTTCTTCACCGCGCGAGCTCGCGGGCGAAAGTCATCCAGGGGAAGCACTGCCTGGATCGAGCCGACGCGAGCCGTGTGCCGCGTGAATCCATCATTCATGAACTGCACACCGACCACCCGATTGCCAAGGCCTACCTCATCGAGCAGTACGGCACCGTGATCAAGGTGGAAAACTCGCAGCAGCTACGAACGACGGCCCGAGGACTGACCAAGGACGGCAAGGGCAGCGGCTCGCGGACGATGTTCGTCGGCGAGAAGCGCGAGCTCGTGTTCGGTCGGGCGGCCCGAGAGAGGGCACTGAAGGAGGTGACAGCGCAGCTCGAAGCTGCCGAAGCCTCGTTCGGCCGCTTGCGCGACCTGAAGAGGACGCTCGAGACCCTGCGTGGTGGGTTGACACAGTTGCGCGAACCGAGCTTCAACGCTCAGCCGCTGCAAGCTGCAGCGACAGACATCGACCAAGCGCGCCGCTCTTTGGACCAGCTGGACCTGACAGAGGTTCGTGCGCTCGAGGCGCGGCTCGAGGAGCTCAAGAAGCAGTTGGTCGAGCATGACGCCACCATCGAGTCGGCCGGCAACGCCATTGCGTTGGCGGACAAACGGACGGAGGAAGCCGAGAAGATCATCAAGGGCGTCGAGGCCAAGCGTGGCGACCGTCTACTTGAGCTCGAGACGCAGATTCGACGCCTGAAAATACTGTGCGAGGTGAACGCTGAGCGCACTTATACGGTGATGTCCGAGCAGGTCGACGATTTGCTGGGTTCCGGCACGCTGACGGCAACTGACGTCGCCAACCGCCGTGACAAGCTCAAGACCTTGCCGGCGAACCGCTTGGGCGCGGTGCGCGAGCTGCTGGCCGACTACAACTCAAAGGCGAAGCCCGAGGAGCGCTTCCAGTCGGCGTTGCCGCACCTACACGATGACCAGGCTTTCGACCCCTGCTACGGCCCCCTGGTCATGCTGGGCCGCTCCGTCAGTACGCTGCATGCCGACTTCGAAGGCATCGGCCTTTACAACAACCGCAACGAGGTCGAGAAGGCGGAGCGTTCGTTCCATGACGTGTTCACCAAACAGTTCTGCGTCGAAATCAAGACCAAGGTCGATGACGGCGTTCGCACGCTGCGCCAGCTCAACGGCGAGCTGCAGAACCTGAAGTTCGGCACCGATCGCTTTTCCATCGACTGGTCGAAGTGGGAGCCGGAGTTTGAGGAGTACTACGGGTTCTTCAGGGCCGTCACAGAAATGGCGGACTCCCCAGAGACTGTGGACCTGTTTGGTGAGACCGAGCTGTCGCCGAAGCATGTCCAAGTGCGTGACCGCCTGGCGGCGCTGCTGCTTGACAAGGACCAGGAGCGTGCGAGCCGCGATCTCCTGCGCATCGCCGACTATCGCAACTACCGCCGGTACGAAATCTGGAACGAGTCGGACAGTGGCGGCCGCATCGCGCTGTCGACGTGGGGCACCGGCTCCGGTGGCCAGCTTGAGACGCCAGCCTACATTGTCCGTGCCGCAGTCGTGACCAACCGGATGAAGTTGTTCGAGAAGGGAGCGAGTCTGCGGCTGCTGATGAGCGACGAGTCGTTCTCAAAGATGGACGAGACCCGCGCCCGTGCCGTGCTGCGGTACCTGCGCGATAACCTGGACCTGCAGTTGGTCAGCGCGATGCCTACCCGCAACGCCGGCGCGCTTCGGCCCGAGTTCGACCGCGAGTACAGCTTCAGTCGCGTGGGCGTCGACGGCAACGGTGAGCTGGACTTCATTCTCGAACCCGACGACCGCGTCTTCCGCAAGGACAAGATGCGTGACCTTTGGGAGGCCCAGCGTGCCCTAGCACGCGAGCAGGCACGCCTCGAATTCGAGGCGCGCGAGCCGCCGGAAGTGCCCACCCAAGTCGCTGAGGCCAAGCGGTGACAACGAGGCCCCTGTGGCTGGAGTCGCCTGAGGTTCTGCAGCTGCTGGGACTGCTGGTCGACCGGCTGGACTCCGCCGACCTGCGTGGCACCAGAGCTCAGTCGATCGCGTTGACCGAGAAGACCTGGCCGGCGCTTTACAAGGCAGCCTACGAGTCCCGCAAGGAAGCGCTGTGGGAGCAAGTCGGCGAGATGTACCGCTGGGGCTGGATTCAGATCAAGCCGGACGGAGCGGTCCAAGCACGCTCGGGCTACGACCAGTCGCCGCGGGTCACGGTCGTCGACGAGGCTGCACTTCGGGCGGCCGCGGGTCGCCCCGAGCGGGTGAAGAGCTCGGTTGAGCGGTGGCGCGAAGCGGTGGCCCAGGGTCTGGCGGCCTCCGATGAGGTTAAGCGCGCTGTGGGCGACTACTGCATCGACACGCCGGACCACACGATGGCTGAGGTCGTCGCGCAGCTCAATCTGCTGCCGTCGCTGGCGAGCAAGCCCATGCTGCTCCGCGAGGTGTCGGCACAGCTGTTCTGGGGTATGTCGAAGGTTTTGGACAAACGTCAAGGCCTGGTCGCGGCCATCTTGGGTCTGGACGAGTGCCCATTCCTTGAGTCCCCGATTCAGCTGCAGGTACACCTGCCGCCAGCAGGCTACCGCGAGGTGCTGTTCATCGAAAACCTGATGAGCTTTGAGCAGGCGCTGCGCTCTACCAGTGGCGTCTTTGACGGCTTGGCTCTCGTGTATGCGTCTGGATTCAAAGGTAGCGCTCAGCGGCTTCGCAGTCCTGCAGGGTGCTCGCTGTTCTACGGCAGTACGGGCGCCCTGGGTGGCGGCATGAAAGATGCCTTCGAGGCGTGGTTGTTCGGACGTGGCGTCACACCTGTGCACTTCTGGGGCGATCTGGACTACGCGGGCATGCGAATCCTTGCAGCAATGCGTTCCAGCTTCCCAGGCCTGAGCGCGTGGGTGCCCGGTTACGCCCCCATGTTGTCCGCGCTCCTTGCCGGTCAAGGACACTCGCCGGAAGCAGCGGAGAAGCAAGGGCAGCGCCCGCTGACGACCACGGGTTGCACCTATGCAGATGCAGATCTGATTTCGGCTCTCGCAAAGACAGGGCGCTATGTTGACCAGGAGCTGTTTGCACTTTAGGCGGCTTCGCGACACCGACTATCAACAGTGGGTGTCGCGGCGTGCGGAGGTGGGCTTGCCGTGACGACCCACGCTACCACGTCGTTCTCGCCGTCAAGGTCTGCGCGCTCGCGTGGCAAGCGCTTGCGGCCTGCGGCCGTCTTCGAACCCTGACTGCTGCGCTGCGCCGTGGTGCTCCGGTCTCGGGCAATCCCGCCCGACACAGACCGGAGTTCGCCATGTCGCTGTCTTCCACTTCTTCCGTTGTCGCCGTCGATGCGCTGCTGGTGCGCGATGTCGATGGTCAGTACCGTCCGGCGCGTGCCGAGGAGGTGCTGTCGCAGGCGCGGCGCGTGCTGTCGCAGCGGGTGCGGCGCGGTGCCACGATGTCGTCGCCGCAAGCGGTGAAGGACTACCTGCGCTTGGAGATCGGGGTGCTGGAGCACGAGGTGTTCTGCGTTCTGTTCCTGGATGCGCAGCACCGCATCATCGCGCTGAAGCAGATGTTCCGCGGCACGGTGACGCAGACCTCGGTCTACCCGCGCGAAGTGGTCAAGGAAGCGCTGGCGTGCAATGCAGCCGCCGTCGTTCTGGCGCATTCTGTAGCGCGCCACAGAATGCGCCTTATGTGCCCTGAATCGTTATGTGCCGTACCGTGTCGGAGACCGCGATTCCTGCTGATTCGTAAGTCCTGCGGGCCACATAAGCAGGCGTGTCATCTGCCATCACCGTCGACGGCATGAATGTCGATGGGTGGTTGTCCTGCAAGCCGAGCTGCTTGTTCCGGCATGTTCCGAAGAAGTCCGCCACCGATTCCGGTCGGCTCTCGCCACCACTTGCCTCACCCTGGAACCTACGCCTTGGATGCCGTGTTCAACGCCTGGACGCAACCCTTCGCTGGTGTCGTTCTCATTGGGTCCGGCGCGACCAATGTGAGCAAGCTTCGCGTAGCGAATCCCCTTGACTCGATCTGTCCAGTTGCTGGCTTCGGCTACTGGCGCATGGTCGGCATCTTTAAGTGGCCTGCCCATGCTTGAAGCGACGAGTGGGCGGCCACCACCGACGGCAGGGCGACGTCAGCGGCGCCGAATGGCCGGGGAATGGCGCGATTTGGCGGGTGTGTCTCGGCCAATTAACAAGGCGTCAATCAGTATGTGGCGCGAGCGCGCGAAGGCCTCGCCGGTCCAACCCCGTTCTACCACCAGGTAGCGCCATGCCGACGGCACCAGCAACGTCAGGCACAGGTCGGCCAGCCGCGACGGATCCTGATCTGCGTGCAGCCCACCGCCCGCCGCGATCTGGCCGAGGATCCGGTCCAGCCCCGTGCGCACGCCCTGGCTGAAGATGCGGTCTTGCCAGGCGGCATTGGCGTCGGCATCGGACAACGAGCCGGTCTCGAGCTGGATGGCCACCGGGTACACCACGGGCAGGTAGTCCAGCCACGCATCGACGAAGGCGTGCAACGCGGGCCTGTCGGCCCCGGTGGCGGCGATCTGCCGCATTCGCAGCACCTGGTCGCCACGAGTGTCCTGGTGCCGTGCCATGGCCACCAGCACGCCGGCACGATTGCCGAAGGCCAGGAATAGCGTCTGCCGAGACACCCCGGAAGCTGCGGCGATCTCGGCCATTCCAGCGTCCAGCCGGCGCTGCTCGGCCATCAGGGTCCAGGCGGCTTCCAGGATACCGGCACGGGTCTCGTCGCTGATCTTCGTCATCACTTTACATCCGTAAACCACTGTGGTATTTTACGCGCGTAAACTTCAACGAGATACGCAATGCACTACGACCATTCTCTCTGGGTCCACATCGGTATCGGCAGCCTCGCGATGGCGCTGTTCTGGGCCACGTTCCTCAGCGCCAAGGGCAGCCCGCTGCATCGCCGCGTCGGCAGGCCGTTCTTTCTGGCCATGGTCGCCACGGTGCTGACAGTGCCGCCGGTGGTGCTGCTTCGACCGGTGCCATTCGATCCGGGCTGGATCGTCTCGCTGGTCTACTTGTCGGCGTGCGTGGGCACGGTGGTCACCGTGGCCTGGACGGCGATTCGCTGGAAGGACCAGCCAGAGCGCTTTCGCGGATTGCACTTCCGCCTGCTGGGGCCGCTGGTTGCGGTGCTGGGCGCCGTGGTGCTGGTCGCGGGGCTGGTCAAGGGCGACCCGGTGGCCGCGGTGCTGTCATGGGTCGGCTTGGCTTATGGCACAGCAATGATCCACTTCGCTTGGACGCATGCCCCATTGCACCGCCAATGGTGGCTCGCCTGGCACGTGAATGCCGTCCTCGGCCTGTTCACCGCGGTCCACGGCACACTCGGCTTCGTCGTGTGGCGCGCTCTCGTAGCACCGGATGCCACTCGCGCAGATGCGGCCGCCTGGCATGCTGGCGTGCTAGTCGTTGCTCTATTGATGCGAGTTGTGGTCGGCCGCCAGCGCCAACTGCCTTGGGGGTTCTTCGATCGTTCGGCGCAGCCTCTGCGCCGCGCCGCGCTGGGTCGGCGACTGAAAGGCCAACGAAACTGATCAGCCTCCTCCTGCTTGCGGGCTGGCGACGCCGATGCCGCCATTTCCACCGCAGACCCGCCGGAGACCCTGCTGCAGTCAGGAAACCGCACTGCGCCGCAGGCCACCGATCGGCAGGCGCAGGGGGCCGCCCGACGAAAGAACTACAGCGACGCCAGCCACTTCATCAGTTCGGCATCGTCGTGCCACACGGGCTTGCGCTTCGGGGCCTTGGTGGCCGCCGGCTCGCACAGGCTCAATGCATTCTGCTTCATGCGCGCGGTGATCTCCGCGTACCGATTGGTCGTCTCCAAGCTGACGTGACCCAGCCAGCCGCGGATGACATTGACCTCGACGCCGGCCTCGAGCAGGTGAACGGCAGTCGTGTGCCGGAACACGTGCGGCGTGATGCGCCGAACAGGTCTCGACCCGGGTTGCTGCCGGTCAACATCGCCCACCAGGCGCCGGACGCGCTTGTAGATGCCGAAGCGCGTCATGGCCTCGCCGGTTGTCGCCGCGAACACGCAGTCCTCAGGTCGCTTGGCGCCGCGCTCGACCAGCAGTTGCTGCAGGGCCTGCGCCGTCTGGTTCCACAGCGGGCATGACCGCCATTTGCCGCCCTTGCCGAGCAGCCGAACGTGCGCTGGCGTCGTCAGCGACAGTTGATCGACGCGCAAGCCCGTCACTTCCGACACCCGAGCGCCCGTGTTGTACAGAAAGAGCAGCAAGGTTCGGTCTCGCAGCGCGAGCCTGCCATCCACCGGCAGCTTCGCGAACAGCGCGTCGACCTCGTCCCGCGCCATGAAACGGGTCTCGGGTAGTGGACAGCGCTTGACTGGAATGGCGGCCACCTGGGTGCAGGCCCGCAGCATCTCGGGCAGGCGCCGGCCGACGTACTCGTAGAACGTGTGCAGCCCTGCCAGACGCTGGTTGCGCGTGGCGACGGCATTGCGGCGCGTCTGCTCCAGATCACGCAGGAAGGCCAGCACCCGCTCGAAGCCCAGGTCGTCGAAGGTGAGCTGGGTGACGCCGCGTCGACACTGGCCTGCGGCGAAGACCAGGAACAGCCGCAGGGTGTCGCGGTAGCTGCGGATCGAACTGGACCTGAGGCCCTTCTGCTGTGGGAGGTAATCCAGGAAGAAGTCATGAACGACCATGCCAATCGTTGGTTCGGTCATGACAGCACCTCCGCACGGGCAGCCGGCGCGAACTTCTCGAAACGCTTGTTGGCCTGCTCAAACAGCTCGCTGGTGATGGTCAGGTACACCGCCGTGCTCGTCGGGTTGACGTGCCCGAGGAAGGTGGAAAGGTGGTTGAGCCGCGTTGCCGGCTCGATGCCCTGTCGGTACCAATTCAACAGCGTTCGCACCGCGAACGAGTGCCGCAGCCCGTGCACGTGGGGGCCGAACACGCCGACCGGCACCGCCAGTGCCAGCTGCGGCAACAGATCGTCGCGGAAGGTGTTCCGGATGGCGTTGGTGCTCACCGGCTGGCGGCCGTTCCACGAAAACAATGGCGCGGCGCCGCTGCATGGCATCCCCTGACGCTCTCGCAAGCCCAAGTAGACGCGCAGCCGTGCCGACAGCTTCGGGCCGAAGGGCACCAGGCGGCTCTTGCCGAACTTGGTGTCGCGGATCTGCAAGGCCTCGCGTTCCAGATCGACATCGCCGCACTGCAGACGCGCAACCTCACCAATGCGCAGGCCGAGCCCGGCCAGCAGCGCGAACATGGTCTCGTAGGCCGGCCCGCGCATTGGCGCGCGAGAGTTGTCCGGCAACCGGGCTGCTGCGGCCAGCAGGCGCCGGATGGCGTCGGTGTCGAAGAGGAACGGCTGGCGCCGCACGCCCTCGCGCTTCGGCCGAAGCTGCAGGGGAGATTCGCCGAGGAGCTGCTGGTCAACCATCCAGTCGAACAGTCGTCGCACCACGCCCAGCAGGTGGTTGAAGCCGCGCGCATTGACGCGGCCGCGCGATGCCAGGAATTGCTCCAGGCATGCGCCGGTCACATCGCCGAGCGACGGGACCCGTTGTTCAACGAGGTATCGGTCAAGCAGACGAAGGCTGCGGTCCTCCGAGGCGAACTTGCAGCCCATGGCGCGCTTGGCGCCGAGGTAGCGCTCGATGTCGCCGGCCAGGGGGCTGCGGAACCCGCTCCAGGCGGCCCTCACAGCGCTTCCTCCGCATCGCCGATGGCGAGCTGGCGCAAGCGGTGGAGCGCCACCTTGGCATAGACGAGCGTGGACTCCGCACGGCGGTGGCCGACGTAGTCACCAATGGCCTTGAAGGCAACGTCAGACTCGACCAGACGCTGCACGCAACTGTGGCGCAGCGTGTGCGACCCCGGACGCGGCACCTTGATGCCGGCAGCGACGATGTACTTCGCCGCGAGCCTAGAGATGCTGTAGTGATTGATAGGGCCGAATGGCGTCCTGGAGGTCAAGAAGACATGCCGGTCATCGACTGCAGGGCGGCCGGCACGCAGGTAGTCGATGACGGCTTCGCCAACACTGGCCGACAGTGGGTAGATGGACGAGTGCCCGCCCTTGCGTGCCGGCACCTTCAGTTGTGAATGCGCCCAATCCAGGTCGTCCAGTTCCAGGGCTGCCACCTCGCGGGCGCGCAGCCCGTAGCTGGCCAACAACAGCATCACGGCGTAATCACGCTTGCCGACGCCGGAGCGGCGGTCGACGCTATCAAGAACCTTCTGGACATCAGCCCACGGGATCCCTCGCGGCAGAGAGGACTGCTTGTACTTACGCCCGCGCGGCAGTGCGCGGGTGATGTCGGCCGGAATGATGTTCTCCCGATGCAGATAGCGCAGGAAGACACGCAAGGCGCCAGTGCAGTCATGCAGGCTGGTAGGCACAAGCGACTTCGCGCGTTCGGTGACGTAGCTGCCCAGCAACAACGGCGAGAGGTCGGACAAACCGAGTGAGCGTTGCTGGAGAAACGCTTCGAACTTGCGCAGCTCAACGGCACGGCCAGCGCAGGTCTCGGGCCGCAGCCCTCTCTCTTCACGCAGGAACGGGAAGAAGCCCGGCACGCTCGCCATGAAGGGCGCCGCGACGCGGTGCCGAACCCTCGCAAACCCCGGCACGATGAGTTCGAGCAGCTGCTCGACCGGCACCTGGGCGTTGGCGAGCACCGCGCCACGCGCTGCCTTGCTGAGGCGGCTCGGAGCCTTGGCGCGCATCCACTCGTCGATGAACGGCTGTACGTGCGCCGGTAGCTGCTCGCACGACGTGGCGCCGCGGGCGCAGACGAATTGGTTGAAGTGGCGCAGCGTGCTCACGTGGCGCAAGACCGAGGGGCTTGATGCCCGTCGAGCTTCGAGCCAACCCACGTAGCGCTCGATCTGTGGCCCCAGCCAGAGCGCCCGGATGCGGTCTGCAGTGACGGGCCGTTGGAAGTAGCGTTCCAGCATAAACAATCTCCTGTCTGTCAAGTTGAGGGAGATGTCATGCTGGGCCTGACGGAGCAGTTATGTGCCTCGGCGACGGCGAAGTGGGCCCATCCACCCAGGCGCGCTGAGGGCTCGGGCACATAACGATTCGAGGCACATAAGGCGCACAACCACCCCTCAGGATCTGTCGAGCCCAGCCGCGCCGACGAGTTCCTCACACAGACGTTGAAGACCGCTTTGGCGTTGGTGGACGTGCGGGTTCTCGATCACCTTGTGGTGGCTGGCGGGGACGTGTGCTCCTTTGCAGAGCGAGGCCTGGTCTAGGCCTGCTCCGGGGCGTCGGTGGCGCCCCATCGCGCTGCGCTCAGGCCAGACTGATCCGCCGGATGTCGAGGGCGAAGCGGCCTGCTTGACGGTCGGAAATCATCAGTCCGACCTGGCGGATACGTCCAGGGTCGAGCTGAGGTGCGTCGGCGACCTCCCGACCCCGAAAGGTCGCACGGAAGCTTGGGATCGGGAGGCGGAGCGTCTGCCAATCGACGCCGGTGGGTGCGAAGCTCGCCTGGTAGTTCAGAGAGTCGAAACCATCATCGGTCAGCAGGCTGAGCTTGAACCGCTTGGGGACACCGCGGATCTCGACCAGGCAGACCTCGGCACTGCGCATCCCTCTTTGGCCTGGGGTGGAGCGCACCGAGGCAAAGCCTCCATTCCGCTCCAGCGACACCTCACCTTCGAAGACTGCATGGCCCGCGGGATCGTGGCGAAGTGTGCTCACCGAGACACCGCCCATCACCCGATCGTCGATCGGTGTCCAGGCGCTCACGGCAAGGGGCTCGCGGAAGTCGAACAAGGGCAGCGAGTGATCGGTTGGGCTCACGCAGCGATTGTCAGGCGACGGGCGTGGGTTCCATGGCGCGGCGCTGGCAAGATGGGCGGCAACGAAGAACCAGGGAGACGCCAGGATGAATCTCGCCGAGTTGCAAGCTGAGTTGCGCCACTTCGCTGCCGAGCGTGAGTGGCAGCCGTTTCACACACCGAAGAACCTGTCCACGGCGTTGATGGTCGAGGCGGCCGAGCTGGCAGAGGTCTTCCAGTGGATGACGCCCGAGCAGTCACGCCTTGCCCACCATGACCCGGCGACGAAGCAGTCCATCGCCGATGAGGTCGCGGACGTGTTGCTCTATCTGCTGCAGGTGGCAGACCACAGCGAGATCAATGTCGAACGGGCGGTCAGGGACAAGCTGGCGCGCAATGCCTTGAGGTACCCGGCCAAGCGCCAGATTGCCCGGGTCTCGCCGACCCGTGCGTCGGTGCCCGGCACCCATGTCCTGCTCGACTATGAGAACGTTCAGCCCAGCGAGGAAGAGCTGAGGCAGATGGTGCCGGATGCTGGCCAGGTGTGGGTGTTCCACGGGCCACAGCAGCGCCAGGTCGAGCAGCGTTTCGCGTCTTTCGGTACCGGCGTGACGGCCGTGCCGATCAGCAAGACCGGGAAGAACGCGCTGGACTTCCACCTGTCCTTCTACGTGGGCTACATCGCCTCGCGGAACCCGGCGTCGACGATGGTCGTGGTGGCCAACGACAAGGGCTATGAGCCGATGCTGGAGCACGCGCGCGGCATGGGGTTCGTGGTGCGGCGCCAGTCGCACGGGCCGATCAAGCCTGCGGCCAAGAAGGCTGCCGCAAAGAAGGTGGTGGCCAAGAAGGCGCCAGCTTCGAAGGCTGCGCCCACCAAGACGCCCCCGGCCAAGCAGGTCCCGGCCAAGAAGGTGGCTGCCAAGAAGGCTTCGCCCGCACCAGCGGTGAAGAAGGTACCGACGGCAAAGGCGGCTCCGACGAAGAAGGCCGCGCCGGCGAAGTCGGTGGTTGCGAAGCCTGCCATCTCGCCCCCTGCCAAGGTCGCAGTCGCACCGATCCCCACTGCAGCGAGCAGACCCGCTCCCGTGCCGTTGGCGCCGCAGCCGGCACGTCCATCGACGGTGTCAGCGGATGAGATCAAGAAGGTCACCGAGAACCTTCGCAAGCTGGGCACCAATCGACCGACGAAGCCGGCGTCATTGCGGCGGTTGTTGAAGTCACTTTTGGCGGCGGAGACCGGGGACGCCTCGATCGAGACTGCGTTCGGCAAACTGGTCGCGTCTGGCGTCGTGGCGGTTGGCGCTGGAAGTGAGGTGACCTATCCCACATTCGATCTGCAGCAAGGCACTGGTTCTACCAGCCCATAGAAAGCCTGGGTGCGCTGGCGTCGTCCGACACTGGGCCGTCCGCATCGGGTTTTGGCCAGTGGCGCAGCTTTGATTCGCCCCGGTCTTGCCCGCGAGCAGCCCTACATCAGCTCGAAGGGCGACAGGACGCCCGCAAGGTGGTCCGGGTGGGTGTCGTCGACGACCAACCACAGCATCGGCCCGTCTTGTACCTTGGACCTCTGCAGAACGTCAGCGATGGGCATATCGGCCCGGAGCAAGTCATCTTCGTCGTTGAGCTCCACCATCTCCATGCCGGTGGACTTCGCCGCCTGAATGGTCATGCCCAGGTTCGCCCGCTTGGTCTCACCGTTCACACCCAGGAACTTGGCCAGCCCAAGTTCGGAGACCAGCCACCATGACGCGTTTAGGCGGACCGGCAGGAAGGAGAACGAGTGCATCAGCATCAGTTGTCGAGCATGAGCGACCGGCTGCCACGGCTCCACGGTCATGGGCGAGGTGACCATCACGTTGCCCACGGTTCGTTCGACATCGGCCATCAGTGCTTCCTCCAATCCGATGCACAGCTCGATGGCTGCCTCGGTTGCGTGACGCGCGTAGGCGCCGATGTGCATTGCGTCGTTACGGGCGGTCTGAACCGTTCGGTAGAGCGCCTCGAAGGACTTGAACCTGGAAGGGAAGTCCGCTGCCAGCTGCGTCAGCACCGGTGACTGCTGCGCACAGGCTGCAATGCGAGGTCTATAGCGCTCCAGGGTAGCTTGCTCTCCGAGCAGTCGTAGGCCGAGCGCTTCGAGAGCAAAGCAGATCGCCTCGAAGCCTTCTGCATCGGCCAGGGCCGCATAGCGCGCTTCACGAAAGCGGTCTCGGTAGTGCACGCGTTCCCTGGGCTCGAGGTCGCGGAACTCCGGGTCCGAACGGGAAGGTCGACAACGGGACATTCAGTGGCCAGGTTGAATCTGCAGGCCATGATGGTAGTTGGCGTTCGAGGAATGACCCGGGTGTCTACGACCTTGGTGCCTACGGCCGGGACGCGAGATGAACTCCTGCTGGGCGCCTCCCCGCTGCGCGGGGCCGGGCTGTCGCGCTGCGCGTCGAGCCACCGGGGTACCGGCGTCTCGCCCCTGACGGGCTTCCATCCCTGACGCAACGCGGCCAGGCCGGCGGAGCCGGCCGAGACACGCGGCGGCCCTTTCCCGTGCCCGGGGATCGCGGGCCCTGATTCCTTCACGCTGCGCGTGAACGAGGCCCGCTTGGCGAACTGACCGGCTTGCAGGTCGCTGCGCTGCGCTCCGCTCGGTGCGGCGCCGGTCAGATCGCCACCCCGGTCACCCGCCATGCCCGTAGCCGGGCCGCTGAAGTCCGGGTGCAGTGAAGTGCTCGCAGCGGCTCGACCGCCGCGCCAGTCGCTGCGCTTGGTGGCACGTCGGCCGCAGAGCCGCCGCTGCTCGTGATCGTCCGGTCGGCATCGCTGCAACCGCTGCGCCAGGCGAGCTGGCACATCGGCCGCGACGCTGCGCCGCCCGTGGGAGAGGGCAGCCCGTGCGCCAGTCGTCCCACCGCGCTCCCCCCACGGCGCCCCCGTCAACTTGTGAGGGGGACTTGTGGGGGGATCTTCAAGCGGTGGGCCGGGAAACTGGCTCACTGCTTCTGCTGCTGATGACACCACCCATCC
>JAUYAJ010000567.1 GCA_030693565.1 Rubrivivax sp. | reverse complement strand
GCGACGCCGTGGTCGCCTTCAGCCGCCGCGACGTGCTGATGCTGCGCGACCAGATCGCCGCCGGCGGCCATCCGGTGTCGGTGATCTACGGCGCCTTGCCGCCCGAGGTGCGCCGGCGCGAGGCCGAGCGCTTTGCCCTCGGCGCCTCGCACATCCTGGTGGCCACCGACGCCATCGGCATGGGGCTGAACCTGCCGGTGCGCCGGGTGCTGTTCAGCACGCTGAGCAAGTTCGACGGCCAGGGTGACCGGCCGCTGAGCGAGTCCGAGGTGCACCAGATCGCCGGCCGAGCCGGCCGCTACGGCATCCACGAAGAAGGCTTCGTCGGTGTGCTCGCCCAAGCCGAGCCGTCGGCCGCGCGCACGCTGGCCGACTTGCTGCCCAAGGCGCCGCGCGCCCCGGTCGACTTCAAGGCCCCGGTGGCGCCCAACGGCTGGCATGTGAAGACCATCGCCGAACGTCTGAACAAGACCGTGCTGCGCGACGTGCTGGCGGTGTTCATGGAGCAGTTGCAGCTCGACGACGCCCACTTCGAGGTCGCCGAGCTCGAACAAATGCTCGAGCTGGCCGCGCAGCTCGACGCCTGCGCCGGCGCCTTGGCGCTGCACCAGCGCTTCGTCTACGCCCAGGCGCCGGTGGACACGCGCACCGAATCGCTGGTGCAGGCTTATCTGAGCTGGGCCGCCAGCCATTCGCGCACCGGCGTCGCCGGCCGGCCGGCGTTTCTTGACGAGGTCGACGGCCACAGCCGGCTCGAACGCATGGAGCAAGCGCTGCGCGCCTGCACGCTGTGGCTCTGGCTGGACCTGCGCTTCCCCGGCGTCTACGGCCATCTGGACGAAGTGATCCTGCTGCGCAGCAGCCTGAACGACGGCATCGAACGCCAGCTCAAAGGCAAACGCCCGCTGGCCCAGGTGCGCCAGCGTTCGCAGCGCAGGCCCCCGCGGTGAAGGCGCCCAAGCGGCTGCAGTCGCTGATCGACGAAGGGCTGATCGACTCGGTGGTGCGCCAGCTGATGAGCGGCAAGGAAGCCAACGTCTACGTCGTGCGCTGCGGCGACGACACGCGCTGCGCCAAGATCTACAAGGAAGCCACCCACCGCAGCTTTCGCCAGGCGGTGGACTACACCGAGAACCGCAAGGTCAAGAACACCCGCCAGGCCCGCGCCATGGCCAAGGGCACGCGCTACGGCCGCCAGGCCCAGGAAGCGGCGTGGCAGAGCGCCGACGTCGACGCGCTCTACCGGCTGGCCGCCGCCGGCGTGCGTGTGCCGCGGCCCCACAACTTCCACGACGGCGTGCTGCTGATGGAGCTGGTGACCGACGAACACGGCGACGCCGCGCCGCGGCTCAACGACGTGGCTTTCACGGCCGAGGAGGCACGCGCCCACCATGCGTCGCTGATCACCGAGGTGGTGCGCATGCTGTGCGCCGGCGTCGTGCACGGCGACTTGTCGGAGTTCAACATCCTGCTCGGCGCCGACGGCCCGGTGGTCATCGACCTGCCGCAGGCGGTGGACGCCGCCGGCAACAACCACGCCAGCCGCATGCTGCTGCGCGACGTGGCCAACCTGCGCGGCTTCTTCGGCCAGTTCGCGCCCGAGTTGCTGGCCACCGAGTTCGGCGCCGAGATCTGGGACTTGTACCAGCGCGGCCTGCTGAATCCGCAGACCCCGCTCAGCGGCCTGTTCGAGCGCAAGCGCGACATCGTCGACCTGGACAGCGTGCTGCGCGAGATCGACGACGCGCGCGCCGAAGACGCCGCACGCCGGCTGCGCATGCAGACGGCGCACTGAGCAGGGTGCAGCGCTGCGCCCGGCCGCGCGCCGGCCTTACATGTCCATCATCTTCGTCGTCTGCCAGATCCAGTTGCGCGGCACGTAGAAGGCGGCCTGGTAGAGGTCGGTGGCGTAGGTGGTGAATTCGCCATAACTCTCCAGCGTGCAGACGTCGCCGTACTTTCGCGTCGACGCCGCCGCCATCGCACGCGGCGGCTGGAAGACGGTGAACGGAAAGCCGTCGGCGAACTGCTCGCCGTCCTTGAAGGCGTGCATGTCGGCCTTGGTCAGCGCGCCGAACATCGCGTTGCGGTGCGACTCGGCGTTGTGGTGCACGCGCCGCAATGGCGCGCTCGGGCCGACCGCGCCCATGGCGACGTTGAGCTCGTTGATGCAGCGCAGGATGCGCGGCGTCAGATTGCCCATGTCCGGGTGCTCTGCGCGATGCCGGGCCGCCGGGTTCAAGGCCAGCGAATTCGTCACGCCCTGGCGCAGCGCCGGGTGCCTGCTGCCGGTGTGCAGCGAAGGGTCGAGCACGTTGTCCATGCCCTGGCCGGCAAAGGTCTTGGCCGCCGGCTGCAAGCCCTTGGGCCCGCTGAGCTTGATGCCGGGCTTGACGAAGTCGGCCGGCGCCTGGCTGCCGTACTGGGCCCAGGTCGGGCAGATCGCCAGCAAGTCGTAGTCGCCGGTCATCGGCTTGTTGGCACCGGCTTCGCCGGAAGTCATCACCAGCAAGGGAACGGGTTTTTCGAACACCAGCTTGCGCAGGTCGGCACCCATCTTCTCGGGGTAGACGAAGATGTCGAACAAGTCCTTGTTGGTCAGCTTGACGGCGCGGAACACAACCGCCTTGCGGTCGCCACTGCGCTCGGCGACCAGCATCAGGTCGGCGCTGCCTTGCACCGGCGTCGACGACACGATGGCGTTGCGCGGCGGCTCACCGGCGGGTTCGGTCAGCTGCATCGTGATCTCGGCCGCGCTCAGTTGCAGCTGGAACCTGCCGGCGAACTGCGACACCAGGCCCTTGTCGTTCTGCTTCGTGCCTTCGGCTGCCTTGGCCGCGTTGTAGCCCACCTTCGAGTAGCTGCCGTCGTAAGGCACGAAGCCGGCCTGCGGGCCCCAGTCCGAGCTCTTGCCTTTGACGTGGAAGTTCTTCGTCGGGTAGCCGCGCTCGATCCAGCGTTTCGCCCACGGCCCGGTC
>JAUYAJ010000564.1 GCA_030693565.1 Rubrivivax sp. | reverse complement strand
AAGACGCGGTTCTCGTAGGAGTTGAGCTGCAGGATGCGACCGTCGCCGCGCAGGCCGGCGGCGTCAAGGTCGTCCAGCACCTGTTGCGGGCTCAGGTCGGCATAGCCCAGCGGGGCGGGTGTGTGGGGCATGCGGCGATCGTAGCCGCAGGCCGCGGCGCTCAGTGGCGCAGCGGCGGCGGTGTGTCGGCGGGGGCGGCGCTGGTGTCGTCGGCGGGCGCCGGCTCCAGCGGCGCGGTGCCGCGCAGGCTGCCGAACTCGCCGGGCGCGCCGGCGTCGCTGCGGCTTTCGGCGCCGAAGAAGGAATCCTGGAAGAAGCCCGAGTCGCGCCATAGCGGCGTGCGCTCGCGGCGCCGGCTGGCGCTGCTGGTGTCACGCGGCGTCTTCAGCGTCGGCGCCGGCTGCGGGCCACGTGACGACGCCATGCTGTGCGGCACCAGCAACTGCAGTTCCGGGATCGACGGCAGGTGATCGACCGGGCAGCGCAGGTAGCGCACCCGGCAGGCGCCCAGCACGGCTTGCTTGATCTGCAGCACGCGGCGCGAGTTGCCACGGTCGGTGTCGAGGTCGATCGCTGCCAGCACGCGGCCGTTGGCGCTGCAGATCGCGAAAGTGACGTGAATGGCGCCGAGCAACTCGTACCAGTAGCGCACTTCCTGAGGGTCGTTGGGCTGGCAGAAACGCACCAGCGGCAGCTTCGACAGCACGATGTGGTGCGGCAGCGCCTCGCGCAGCTGGCGGTACACGCGCCGCTCGTCGGTGCTGAAAACCGGCCGTGCGGTGAGCGTCCACTCCGTTGGCAAGCTGCGCTCACGGGGCTTTTGACGCTGCCACCATGCCAGCACGCCGGCAACGGCGAGCAAGCTCAGCGACAGTGTGGCGAGGATCCAGGGAAGATTGGGGTGCATCTTGCGGCGGGTGGAGAGGCGGCGCCGCTCGACGTCGGCAATCTGCGTTCAACCGCGGCGGATGTTACAGGCGGGGTGCCTGAATCCACACCCCGCGGGTGAGGGTGAGCAAGCCACTCAAGCACCCTTGAAGCGGCCGCTGGCGCCGCCTTGCCAGCCGCCGAAATCAGCCCCCGGCCCCGCCGTCGCGGTCGTCCCGCGTGCTGCGCTGGGTCAGCCAGCCCAGCCGCACCAGCAGGCCGTCGACGCGGCGCGCCTGGCGCTTGGCACCGTAGTCGAACTCGGCTGCCTGGGCCGACAGCATGGCCGTGACCTGCGACGCCATGTCATGCGGCGGCAGCCTGAGCCGCGCGGTGGCGTCGGCGCCGTCGCGCTCGACCAGCGCGCCGGCCTTGCGGGCAATGCCCAGCATGGTCGCGTTCTCGCTCAGCGCATGGATGATCAGCGTATCGATGCCGTGGTTGCGGGCTTGCAGCACCGCATGGTCGAACAGCCGCACGCCCAGGCCGCGCCCGCGCAGCCACGGCGCCACCGAGACGCCGAACTCGGCGACGCCGCCGCCGTGGCGCGCCAAGTCCGCAGGCGCTGGCAATGCCAGATGGGCCATCGCCACCAATTGCAGGCGGCGGTCGAAGATGCCCGACACGTCGTCGCGCTCGAAGTCGAGTTGCTCGACGTAGCGCGTCAGCTGGACGTCGGAAGCCAGGTGGCCGAAGCGCAGCACGCGATCACCCGCAGGCAGCGCGGTCAGGTGCTCGATCAGCCGTGGGCGGTGGCGAGCGGCCAGCGCGCGCACGGGGATCCAGCTCGGTCGCTCGGGCGCTGCAGGCTCCGGCCCGGGCGGCAGGGCCGCGTTGAGGTAGTCGATCTGCGGGGTCATGGATTTCTTTTGAACAGCGATGGCGCATGCTAGCGCATCGATCTAGGGTAAACCCTCAAATGCTTTCCAGGCCTTGCCGCCACCGCCGGCCGTGCGTTGACCATCGAATGGGGATAGAATCAAAGGCTTTCCCGCAAACGGCAGGGAAAGAAGATGGCCGCCCTGCGGACGCGCCAGCCGGCTTGCCGGCCGTGTTCACCGCAGGCAGACCCCGAGAGGCCGCCCATTCACGAGCGGCGCCGAAGGGCAGCGGACATCATTTGATCGCCGTGTTGAGCGTCAGTCCCTCAGGGACGGCGCGTTACTGAAAGACCCTCATGAAGACCTTCAGCGCCAAGCCGGCCGAGGTGAAGCACGAGTGGTTTGTGATTGACGCCACCAATAAGGTGCTCGGACGTGTTGCCAGCGAAGTGGCACTCCGATTGCGCGGCAAGCACAAGGCCATTTACACGCCTCACGTCGATACCGGCGATTTCATCGTCGTCGTCAATGTCGAGAAGCTCCGGGTAACCGGCGCCAAGGCCACCGACAAGATCTACTATCGGCATTCCGGCTATCCGGGTGGCATTCATGCCACGTCCTTCAAGGACATGCAGGCCAAGCACCCCGGCCGCGCGCTCGAAAAGGCCGTCAAGGGCATGTTGCCCAAAGGCCCGCTGGGCTACGCGATGGTCAAGAAGCTGAAGGTTTATGCCGGTGCCACGCACCCGCATACCGCTCAGCAGCCCAAGCCGCTCGAGATCTGAGGACACGGTGATGATTGGACAATGGAATTACGGAACCGGTCGCCGCAAGTCGTCGGTGGCTCGCGTCTTCATCAAGAAGGGCAGCGGCCAGATCGTGATCAACGGCAAGGTGATCGAAGAGTACTTCGGCCGCCAGACCTCGATCATGATCGTCAAGCAGCCTTTGCTGCTGACGGCCAATGATGCAGCCTTCGACATGAAGATCAGCGTCAAAGGTGGCGGCGAATCCGGCCAGGCCGGCGCCGTGCGCCACGGCATCACGCGCGCGCTGATCGACTATGACGCGGCCCTCAAGCCCGACCTCAGCCGCGCTGGCTTTGTCACGCGCGACGCTCGCGAGGTTGAGCGCAAGAAGGTCGGTTTGCACGGCGCCCGTCGTCGCAAGCAGTTCAGCAAGCGCTGACGCAAGGATCGCGGTTGTGCTCTGGCACGACCGCGCTTTGCTCCAGCCTGGACTGCGGCCTTTCCCCGGCTGACATCGGCGATGCGCTGGAAACTGCTGCGTCGCCGTTTGTCCATCAGTGCGCCGCGCGTCATCGTTCGCAGCCACTTGCCGTGGCCGCTGCGCTGGGCTGCGGTGGCGCTGGTGCTGGGGTTTTCGGCCGCGCTGGCTTTGTGGGCCTTCGACTTCGGCAAAGAGATCGCCGGCCTGGATCGCGACACCGAACTCGAACAAGCACGGCTGCGCATCGAGATCCTGGACCTGCGCCGCGACAACGAACGCCTGCAGGTGGTGGCCAATACCGCCGAGAGCCTGCTCAAGGCCGAGCGCACGGCGCAGGAGCGCCTGGCCCAGCAACTGCGCCAGGGCGAAGCCGAGAAGCTGGCGCTGCAAGCCGATCTGGGATTCTTCGAGCGCCTGCTGCCGGCCTCCGGACCGGGGCTGCAGTTGCGCGGCTTGCAGGCCGAATCCAAGGCGCCGGGCCAGCTTCGTTATCAGCTGCTGGTGATGCAGAACGCCAAGGGGCAGCCGGACTTCCAGGGCCGCTACGAACTCATCTTGACTGGCGCGCTCGACGGCAAGCCGTGGACGATGGCACTGCCAGAAGGCACGCGGCCGCTGCAGTTGCGCCAGTACGCTCGGGTGGAAGGCCTGATCGACCACCCGCCGGCTGCCGTGATAAAAACCGTGCAGGCGCGCATCAGCGACAACCAGGGCATCGTGCGGGCCACGCGGACCCTGAAGCTCTGAATCGTCGCCAAGCCAACCAACCAAGGTGCCATCCATGTGGTTCGGAAAACGAAAGCAGCCGCCGATCCGCAGCCTGATCGGCGAAGGTTTGCTGATTCGCGGTGAAGTGCGCTTCAGCGACGGCATGCGCATCGACGGCGAAGTGCACGGCGACGTGATCGCCGACAGCAACAGCCGCAGCTTGCTGGTGATCGGCGAGAATGCCCGCATTCATGGCAAGGTCAGGGCTTCGCATGTGATCATCAGCGGTGAAGTCACAGGCCCGGTGTGGTCGGGCGAGTTGCTCGAACTGCAGCCCAAGGCCCGTGTTTGCGGCGATGTCTCGTACGCGGCGCTGGAAATGCACCCGGGTGCATCGATCGATGGTGAACTCAAGCCGCTCAAGAGCGCCGACAAGCCAGCCCTGAAACTCGCCGCGTCGAACAGCGCCTGAGCGCCGCGCACCCATTTACTAGGAGTCCTCATGAATGCAATGGCCGAACCCCTCCAAGCAGACGCTGGCGCGATGCCGGTGCCGCTGGTGTTCACCGACAGCGCGGCCGACAAGGTCAAACAACTGGTCGACGAAGAAGGCAACCCCGACCTGAAGCTGCGCGTTTTCGTGCAAGGCGGCGGTTGCTCAGGCTTCCAGTACGGCTTCACGTTTGACGAAGTGGTCAACGAAGACGATACCCAGATGGCCAAGAACGGCGTCACGCTGCTGATCGACGCCATGAGCCTGCAATACCTGGCGGGTGCCGAGATCGACTACAAAGACGACCTCCAAGGCGCGCAATTCGTCATCAAGAACCCGAACGCCACCACGACTTGCGGCTGCGGGTCGTCATTCTCGGCCTGATTGGCCGCCCCGGCGCCTAAGCCGCCGGGTACAGCGCGCCCAGCACGCGCGCGCCGGCGGCGCCAGTCACCGCCGGCAGGTTGCCGGCTTGCCGCGCCATGAAGCGCCGCGCCAGCCAGGCGAAAGCCAGCGCTTCCACCTGATCCGGTGCCATCCCCGCGTGCGCGGTGCTGCGCACCTGCGCCTGCGGCAGCGTTGCGGCCAGCCGGGTCATCAAGTGGGTGTTGAAGGCGCCGCCGCCGCAGACCAGCAGCGAGCGCGTTGACGGCGCCAGCGCGGCGACGGCATCGGCCACGCCGCGCACCGTCAGCTCGGCCAGCGTGGCCATGACATCGACTGCCACCGGCGCCGCCGCCAGGCATTGCAGGCCGGTTTGCATCCAGCGCTCACTGAACAGGTCACGGCCCGTGCTCTTGGGCGGCGCTCGCGTAAAGAAGGGCTCGGCCAACCAGCTGGCCAGCAGCGCCGGATTGACGCTGCCGCTGGCGGCCCAGCGGCCCGCGTCGTCAAAGGCCTGGCCCCGGTGTTGCTGGCACCAGGCGTCGAGCAAGGCGTTGCCCGGGCCGCAGTCGAAGCCACTGACCGGCCCATGGGCCGGCAACAAGGTCAGGTTGGCGATGCCGCCGAGGTTGACCACCGCGACGTCGACGGCCGGGTCGGCAAAGCAGGCGGCGTGGAAGGCCGGCACCAGCGGCGCGCCTTCGCCGCCGGCGGCGACATCACGCGTGCGAAAGTCGCAGACGGTGTCAATGCCGGTCAGCTCGGCCAGCAAGGCGCCGTTCATCAGCTGCAGCGTGTAGCCGGGGCCGCCGAAGGCCTGCGGCTGGTGGCGCACGGTCTGGCCATGGGCACCCAGCGCCTGGACCTGGCTGGCGGCCACGCCAGCGTCCGCCAACAGGCGTTGCACGGTGGTGGCGTAGACCCGAACCAGCTCGGTGGTGGCCAGCGCTGCGCGGTGCAGCTCGTTGGCGCCGGCACTGTTCAGCGCCAGCAGTTCGGCGCGCAGTTCGGCAGGAAACGCGGTGTGTGCGTGGCCCAGGATCTGCTGGCCGGTGGCCGATTCGGCAGCGAAACGCGCCAGCACGGCATCGACGCCGTCGAGCGAGGTGCCAGACATCAAACCGATGAACAGCGCCACGGCGCCGCGGGGCTTATTCGGCGCGGCCGCGAACGCCTGCCAGCGAGCCGGCCAGCTCGAGCTTGACCTTGACCGTGCGCGCCACTTCGGCGAACTGCTGACGCGAACCCGGCTCCAGCGGCACCGGCTCGGAGGCCTTGGCGATCTGCAGCGGGTCTTTGTGCTGGCCCTTGACGCGAAACTCGAAGTGCAGGTGCGGGCCGGTGGTCCAGCCGGTCATGCCGACGGCGCCAACGGTCTGCCCTTGCTCGATGCGCTGGCCCTTCTTGACGTCGATGCGGCTCAGGTGGGCGTAGAGCGTGCTGCGCTCGCCGCCGTGCGAGACCTGAACGACGTTGCCGTAGCCGTTCTGCCAGCCGGCGAAATCGACCGTGCCTTCGCCGACGCTGCGCACCGCGGTGCCGATCGGGGCGCCGTAGTCGACCCCCAGATGGGCGCGCCAGCTCTTTTGGATCGGGTGGAAGCGCATCGCGAAACCGGAGGTCACGCGCGAGAATTCCATCGGACTGGCCAGGAACATGCGGCGCTTGCTGCTGCCGTCGGGGCTGAAGTAGCCGCCGCGGCCGTTGCTGCCGGCGAACCACACGGCCTGGTGGGTCTTGCCTTTGTTGACGAACTCGGCGGCCAGCACGCGGCCGGCGCCTTCGTTCCAGCTCACCAGTTCGCCGTCGGCGGTCAAGGCTTCGTAGACGACGCTGAAGGTGTCGCCGCGCCGCAGTTCGCGGTGGAAGTCAATCTCGGTCGAGAACATCTCGGCCACCTGGGCGGCGACGACGTCGGGGATGCCGGCTTCGTCGGTGGCGGCGAACAGGCTCGAGCGGATCTCGCCGCTGCCCAGGCGCACCTGGGCCGACATGGCGTCGACTTCGACCTTGGTCTGCCAGCGGCCGTCGATGCGGGCCACCGTCATGCGGGTGAAATGGGTCTTGACCTGGTCGCTGCGCTCGGCGGGATAGCGTGCCACCAGTTCGATCAGCGAGCCGTTGTCGGTGGTCGACGCCTGCACCATCTTGCCGCCGCGACCGGCCAGCAACTTGCGGGCACTGGGGTCGCTGCGCAGAAAGGCCGCGGCAACCGGGTCGGCCACGCCCAGGCGGGTCAGCAGGCTGTCGGCGGTGTCGTTGCCGCGCGTGATGTCATTGCGCTTGAGCGACAGCTGATGAACGGCCAGCGCTTCGAGCTGAAGGTCGATGTCTTCGGCAACGACGGCATGCGACACCAGGCGCTGCGGCAGGTTGGCCGCGTCGGGCGCCAGCGGAGCGATGCCGAAAGCTGTGACCGCAAAGCCGCCCAGCAAGACAACCACCGCAGCCGTGATGCTGCGATGATGGCGGACACCGAAGTCCTGTGCGTGTTCGAGCCAACGGTCAGAGCGACGTTCCAAGGGTCCAGTTCCAGCGATTGCGCCCGGGAACAGTGATCCGGGCGGGTGTTGAGATCGGGCTGCCGGTTCGCAGGTGGCGCAGCCGCCACTAGAATCCGGCGCCGGTCGTGGCGGCCCTTGGGCACGACAATGACCGATGCGTAGCAGGGGCGAAGTATAGCCAAGCCCTTTGCCGCTGCACCCCCGATAACCCGGATAAGCCCCGACATGTCTCCTCAGGCCAACGCGCCCGCCGCTGCTCCGCACCCCGTCACCGACAGCGTCCGCGAGGCGATGGCGACGTCGCTGCGCGGTTGCGACGAACTGCTGCCCGAAGCCGATTGGCTGAAGAAACTGGCGCGCAGCGCGGCCACCGGTGTGCCGCTGCGCATCAAGCTGGGCCTGGATCCGACGGCGCCCGACATCCACATCGGCCACACCGTGGTGCTGAACAAGATGCGCCAGCTGCAGGATCTGGGGCATCAAGTGATCTTCCTGATCGGCGATTTCACCTCGATGATCGGCGACCCCTCGGGCCGCAACGCGACCCGGCCGCCGCTGACGCGCGAGCAGATCGAGGCCAACGCCCAGACCTATTACCGCCAGGCCAGCCTCGTGCTCGACCCGCAGCGCACCGAGATTCGCTACAACAGCGAGTGGAGCGACCCGCTGGGCGCGCGCGGCATGATCGAGCTGGCCGCCAAGTACACGCTGGCGCGCATGCTCGAGCGTGACGACTTAACAAAGCGTTTCAAGGCCGGCTCGCCGATCAGCGTGCACGAGTTGCTCTACCCGCTGATGCAGGGCTACGACTCGGTGGCGCTGAAGTCCGACCTCGAGCTCGGCGGCACCGACCAGAAGTTCAACCTGCTCGTCGGCCGCGCGCTGCAGGCCGAGTACGGGCAGGAGCCGCAGTGCATCCTGACCATGCCGCTGCTCGAGGGCACCGACGGCGTCGAGAAGATGTCCAAGTCGCTGGGCAACTACATCGGCATCGCCGAGCCGGCGACGGAAATCTTCGG
>JAUYAJ010000551.1 GCA_030693565.1 Rubrivivax sp. | reverse complement strand
CGCCACCATCACCGTGCTGGGGCCCCCCGTGCTGGCGGTGGTGATCTTCGAGGTGCTGCTCAACGCCACCGCGATGTTCAACCACGGCAACATCCGCCTGCCGGCCGGTGTGGACCGGGTGCTGCGCTGGTTCGTCGTCACTCCGGACATGCACCGCGTGCACCACTCGGTCGAGGACGACGAGACCAACTCCAACTTTGGCTTCAACCTGCCCTGGTGGGACCGACTGTTCGGCACCTACCGCGCGCAGCCGCGCGCCGGCCATGACGCCATCGTCATTGGCATCCACGGCCGCACCGATCCGCGCGAGGTGGCACGCCTGGATGGCATGCTGCTGATGCCGTTCAAGGGCAAGGTCGAGGGTTACGCCATCAACCGGCGTCAGTGGTCGGGAGAGAGTGCCTCGTGATCAGCAAGACGGCGATGCGCTGGGCGCTGGGCCTGGTGCTGCTGGCGGCCGTCGGCGTCGCGCTGACCCAGCGTGGGCGCTTCGATGCGGCAACGCTGCAGGCCTGGGTCGAAGGTGCGGGGGCGGCGGGGCCCTTGCTGTTCATGGGCCTCTACGCCGTGGCCACCGTGCTGTTCCTGCCGGGTGCCGTCATCACCCTGGCCGGCGGTGCCTTGTTCGGACCGCTCTGGGGAACGTTGTGGAACCTGACCGGTGCGACCGTGGGCGCCGCGTTGGCCTTCCTCATCGCCCGCCACCTCGGCGCGGACTGGGTGGCGCGCCGCGCTGGGCCGCGCCTGCAACGGCTGAACGAGGGCGTGGCGTCCGAAGGCTGGCGCTTCGTTGCCTTTGTGCGGCTGGTGCCCCTGTTTCCCTTCAACCTGCTGAACTACGCGCTGGGTCTGACCCGCATTTCGTTCATAACCTACCTGCTCGCCACCTGGGTCTTCATGCTGCCCGGCGCCTTTGCCTACACCTGGCTCGGCCATGCCGGACGTGAAGCGCTGTCGGGTGGCGACGGTCTGGTGCGCAACGTCACCATCGCGCTGTCGCTGCTGGCTGCCGTGGCGCTATTGCCGCGTCTCGTGCGACAGCTGCGGGCAAGACCGATACTGGAGGTGCTCGACCTGAAGCGGGAACTCGATGCGGGTGAGGATGTGCTGCTGCTGGACGTGCGCACGGCAGCCGAGTTCACCGCCGAGCTGGGACACATCGCTGAAGCCCGAAACGTCCCGCTGGAAGAATTGCCCGGGCGGTTGGCGGAGTTCGAGGATCGCAAGCTGCGACCGGTTCGCCTGATCTGCCGCACCGACCGGCGCTCGGCCCAGGCAGCGCGCTTGCTCGCCGAAGCAGGCTTCAGCAACGCCCAGGTCGTCCGGGGCGGAATGACCGCCTGGTGTGCCCATGGATGGGCCGTCGTGGGCGCCTGAAATGCACAGCGCGATAAAAGCCGAATCGATGGCAATGCTGCCCAAACCCTTGTCCGTGCCCGCAGTGTTGGGCTTGATCCTCGGCCTGGCTGCGGTCGCCACCATCGTCGCATCCGGCATCGGCTACCGGCTCGGCTGGTGGCACTTCACGCGCGGCCTGCAGGCCTCCGAGTGGGCGACCTATGGTGCCGCTGTCGCGCTCGTCCTGTCCGGGTTCGGCCTGATCCAGACCCATCCCCGTGCGGTGCGACGCGGACTGGCCTTTGCCGTCCTCGGGCTGCTGATAGCGCTGTTTCCGCTGGGGATGGCTTTGCAGTGGGAAGTTGCCAGCCGCACCACGCCGCCCATCAACGACATCAGCACCGACACCGCCGATGCCCCGGTGTTCTGGGACATGCCCAACCCGACCGATTACCCGGGCGCCAAGACGGCCGCTCTGCAGCATGCAGCCCATCCCGACCTGGCGCCGTTGAAACTCGGTCTGAAGCCAGAAGACGCGTTCGCGCAGGCCTTGTCGGTGGCCCAGGCGAAGGGTTGGACCATCGTCGCCAGCGTGCCTGCCGAGGGCCGCATCGAGGCGACCAGCAGCAGCCTGCTGTACGGCTTCACCGACGAGGTGATCGTCAGGGTCAAGGCAGCGGAAGGTGGTGCACTGGTGGACGTGCGTTCCCGGTCGCGCCTGGGTCGTGTCGACCGGGGCGTGAACGCCAAGCGCATCCGCGCTTACCTCGCCGCCCTGCAGGAACGCGCGACGGCCAACAAACCGCAACCATGACCGATCCGATCTACCTCGACCACAACGCCACCACCCCGGTGGCGCCAGAAGTGCTTGAGGCAATGCTGCCGTGGCTGCGTGGTGAGTGTGGCAATCCGTCCAGCAGCCACCCCTACGGCCAGCGCGCCGCGCGGGCCATGGCCGCGGCCAGGGGCCAGGTGGCTGAACTCATAGGCGCAAACGCACACGAGATTGTCTTCACCGGTTGCGCGACCGAGGCGAACAACCTGGCTCTGCTGGGCGTGGCACACGCACTCGGGACCGGGAAGCGTCACTTGGTGGTCAGTGCGATCGAACATCCGGCGGTGATGGCCCCGGCGCTTGTGTTGCGCACTCAGGGTTGGGCGCTGACGGTCCTGCCCGTCGACGCGTTCGGCCGGATCTCCCCCGACCAACTGGCAAACGCCTTGAGGCCCGACACAGCGCTTGTTTCGGTCATGCATGCGAACAACGAGGTGGGCACGCTGCAGCCGATCGAAGAGATCGCCGGGATCACACGCCCGCGTGGCATCCTGCTGCACACAGACGCTGCGCAGTCGGTCGGCAAGCTGCCCGTCAGTGTCGACGCACTCGGCGTGGATCTCCTGACCATCGCCGGGCACAAGTTCAGTGCACCGAAGGGCGTCGGCGCCTTATACATCCGCACCGGGACGCCCATCCAATCCATTCTTCACGGCGCGGACCAGGAACGCGGCCTGCGGCCTGGCACCGAGAACGTGGCCCTGATCGTCGCGATCGGCACTGCCGCCGCGTTGGCATCGGCGGCCCTGCCGGCTCTGTCCGATCGGCTGCGTTCGCTGCGCGACCGGCTGCATGCACAACTCGACTCAGGTGTGCCCGAACTTCGCCTCAACGGCGATCCGGAGCGCCGGTTGCCGAACACCTTGCACGTCTCGTTTCCTGGTGTCAGCGGTCGCGCCCTCCTCGCGGCGGTGTCCGACACGGTTGCCGCATCGGTCGGCTCGGCCTGCCACTCGGAACAGGACGCGGTCAGCGGTGTGCTGGCCGCGATGGGGTTCGGTGCGGTGCGCGCCAGCGGCGCGGTTCGGCTGTCGGTCGGGCGCGCGACCCAGCCCGAGGACATCGACCTTGCCGCAGCAGCGCTCGTGGCCGCGTGGAACCGCCTCACGGGTTCATGACCTGAGCTCGACCTCACTACCGGGTGCGAAGGTTCAGCGCCTGTGCTGCTGTACACGCGCCCCTACTGGATGCGATAAGCCGCGTGGCAGGCCACGCAAGTCTGCGACACCCTGGCCAGCGCGGCGAGGCTGCCTTTGAGGTCACCGGTCACCGAGGCATCCTTGGCCACGATGGCGAACTGGCTGGCGCTGCGGTGCATGGCCGTGCCGGCGGCCTGCATGCCCTGGGGCATGAACTTCGCCACATCGTGCGCGCCGTGCAGGCCGAGCGACGACATGCCCAGCCGCTGCTCGGCAATGTCACTGGCCTTGTCATAGGCACCGCGCGCCAACTGGTCCTGGATCTCCGCCAACGCCAGCAGGTGATCCCGCATGTTGGCCAGGGTGTGCGTGCGCAGCATCTCGGGGAACTGGACCATCACGCGTGTATCGGCGGCCGGTGCCGCGTGGTCCACCGTGGCTTGGCTCGGTTGATGGGCATGTGCGCCATGGTCGCCTGAGGGCGCGGCGCAGCCAGCCAGGATGACCACCATGGCAACAGCCAGGAACTTCATGGGCCTCGAGGACCCGGAACGATGACGTTTCATACCTGAATGTTGCCGGGTCGGCACTGACGGTGCATATGATTCAAGTCATACGACCAGGATCATCGTCTTTCGCCAGGCGCAGCCACGATCCCTCGCGGGCGATGACCCCGTCCTTCTGCATCCTGGCCAGGGTTCGGTACAGGGATTCGTGCGTCAGGCCCAGCCTGCGCGCGAGGTCCTTGAGCGAGCCCGTGATCTCCAGTTCGCAGCGCGAGCCCCGGCCCTCGGACAGCAGCAGGTGCCGGACGCGTTCTTCGGCGCTGCGCAACGACAGGCGTTCGACGCGGGCTCGCGCCGTGCGCAGTTGCGCTGCCAGCAGCGCCATCCAGGACCGCGCGAAATCGGGGTCGTCCGCCAGCAGGCGCTGGAAGTCGGCCTTCGCAGCCCGCAGGACCACGCTCGGCAGGGAAGCGACTGCGTCGCAGTGGTAGCGCGAGCTGTCGAGCGATGCTTCGGCCAGGAACTCGCCGGGACGGGCGTCGTGAAGCACCACCTCCTCGCCCTGGCGGCCGTGCCGCACCAGGCGCACGGCCCCTTCCTCTACGAAGTGGATGTACCGCGGTGGCGTACCGGCGCGGAAGAGGTGCTGCATCGGATCAAGCTCGAGCCTGGAGACACTCGGCTGCAGCGCGAGTGGAAAGCCTGGGTGCCGGGACAATCTCATGTCGTCGATCCTGGGGACTGGGGCGCGGCCTGATCCAAGCTTGGCGCACCCGCAGATTCAGTGGCCGTGCCGATGGTGCGCGTCAGGGAAGTGCGTGTGCGAGTGGGTCAGGGGCTCGTGCCGATGTGGATGCGAGTGGCGGCCAGCGACGGGGCCCTCAGGATGCTCGTGCTGGTGGCGCACGTCGTGTTCGTGCTCATGGTCGTGC
>JAUYAJ010000515.1 GCA_030693565.1 Rubrivivax sp. | reverse complement strand
GCCGTCGCGGGCGCGCAAGGTGACTTCGCGCAGCTGGGTCTGGGCGCCACCGGCATGCAGCGCCAGCAGGTAGGCGTCGCCGCCGGTGCCGCGCAGGTAGATCGCGCCGTCGGCGCGCGCCGCCACCGTGAGCCGCCAGGTGCCGGTGTAGAAGGCTTCGGCGCGCGCCAGGTCGGGCACGTTCAAGGCCACGCTGCGCAGCGCGGCGATCCAGGGCGAGGTCATGCGTTCAACTCCTTGGGCAGGCCGAGAAAGCGGCGCGCGTTGCCGTGCAGCAGCGCGGCCGTGGTGGCGTCGTCGAAGCCACAGGCCTGGACCCGGGCCGCCGGCGCGCGCTCGTGGAAGTTGAACGGGTAGTCCGAACCCAGCATCAGCTGCGAGGCGCCGAAGCTGGCCACCAGGTGGCGCAGCGTTGCGCCGTCGTAGACCAGGGTGTCGAAGTAGAGCTGGCGCGCTTGTTCGGCCACTGGCTGCTGGAGTTGCTCGCGCAGCGCCGGAAAGATCCGCGCGCCTTCGGCCAGCCGCGGCAGCAGCGCCGACAATGTGCCCCCGCCATGGCTGAAGGCGATGCGCAGCGTCGGGTGGCGCACCAGCAGGTTGCCGGTGATGACCGAGGCGGCGGCCAGGCCGACGTCGGTGGGATAGGCCAGCACCTGCTGCAGCGGCGCCGGGCCGACCAGGCGGTCCATGCCGGCGGGCTTGAGCGCATGCACGAAGACGGCGGCGCCGAGCGCGGCGCAGGCCTCGAAGAAGGGGTCGAAGCGCGGGTCGCCGATCACCACCCCGTTGACGTTGCTGCCGATCTCGACGCCGTGCAGGCCCAGCGTCTGCACCGCGTGGCGCAGTTCGGTGATGGCGAGGTCGATGTCCTGCAGCGGCACCGCGCCGAGGCCGTAAAACGCGCCGGCGGACTCGGCAACCATTGCCGCAATGGTCTCGTTCAGATGGCGCAGCAGCGGCTGGGCGTCGGCCGGCTCGAGCCAGTAGCTCAGCAGCTCGGGCATCGGCGACAAGACCTGGTGCTGGAGCCCCATCGCCGGCAGGTCGGCGAGCCGGCGCGCCGTGCTCCAGCTGCGTTCGTCGACGGTGCGGTATTGCTTGGCGCCGACCAGCACATGGCGATGGCACAGGCCACCAGCCGGCGGCGCCGCCGCCATCGACGGCCACAGCGCCGGCAACTGGCGGCCGGCGTAGGCCGGCAGGTGCTCCGGCACGACATGGGCGTGCAGGTCGATGCCGCAAGGGCAGCGCGGCGTCAGCATGGCGTGCTCGGCCATCGCTCAGCCGTGCGTCAGCCCGGCCGCGGCGATGCCGGCAATGACGATTTGCTCGTCTTCGTCACCGGTGCCGCCCGAGGCGCCGGCGGCGCCGATGACGCTGCCGTCGGCGGCCAGGATCAGCACCGCGCCGGTCTGCGGCACGAACTTGTGTTGCGCCACCGCGGCGACGGCGCCGAAGAAGACCGGCAGGTCTTTGGCGCGCTGGGTCAGCACGCGCGAGCTGGCGCCCATGCCGATGGCGGCACCGCACTTGCCCAGCGCGATGTCCAGCCGCAAGGCGCTGGCGCCGTCTTCGCGCGCCGACGCCAGCACCTGGGCGGCGCTGTCGACGACGACCACGCCCATCGGCTTGAAGCCGCAGCGGCGGGCTTCGGCAAGGGCGCCGTCAATGAGGCTGCGGGCCTGGGCCAGTGTGAGTCGGTTCATGGTGTGGGGTGCTGCAACGAGGTGGCGTCAGTTTATATACAAAACAATTCAAATCGCAAAGAAAGACACAAACAGGCGCGGCTCGTCTTTGTGTACATTCCACCCGAACCCTTTGCGACCATGGCCCGATCTCCCGCGTCCACCCCCGCCGTCAACGGTGCGGCCACCCTGGCCACCCATTTGTACGACCGCTTGCGCGCTGACTTGCTGGCCGGTCAGCACGAGCCCGGCGGCCGCCTGGCGATCGAGGCTTTGTGCGAGCGTTATGCGACCAGCCAGACGCCACTGCGCGAAGCGCTGAACCGCTTGATCGCCGACGGCCTGGTGCAGCGCCGCGAGCAGCGCGGCTTTGTCGTCGCCGAAGTCAGCGCTGCCGACCTCGAGGAGATCACGCGCACGCGCTGCTGGCTGGAGGAGATTGCGCTGCGGCAGTCGATGGCTTTGCGCAGCGCGGCCTGGGAAGAAGCGCTGGTGCTGGCCCATCACCGGCTGGCGCGCACGCCGCGCTCGCTGCGCGAAGACCGCTTCGACGACAACCCCGACTGGGAGCCGTTGCACCGCGCCTTCCACCGCGCCTTGATCAGCGGCTGCGATTCGCGCTGGCTGCTCGGTTTTTGCGAGCAGCTGGCCGACCAGCACCACCGCTACCGGCGCTTGTCGGCGCCGCGCGCCTTTGCCGGCAAGCGCGCCGTCAGCGGCGAGCACCAGGCTTTGTTCGACGCCGCGCTGGCCGGCGACGCCGACCGCGCGGTGGCGCTGCTGCATGTGCACTTCGAGCGCACGGCGCGCTTGATCCTCGACGAAGACCAGCGTTTCGCTGCGCCTGCGGGCTGAGGCTCAGTCGTTCGGTGGTTCAGGCGCTTCGGGCGATTCAGCCGATTCGGGCGCTTGGGCCTTGGCCGCCCGCGCCGCGGCGTCGATGTCGCGCTGCGGCGTCGGCTTGCGGTTGCGGGCGTCGCGCTTGGCCTGGCGCTCGGCGTCGCGGGCCTGGCCGGCGGCCAGCCACTGCAGGTACTCGGCCGGCGACTCCAGCGTGATGCCGCCCCAGGCGCCGCTGCGAAAGTCGTTGATGGCGATCTCGCCGGCCTTTTGCAGGTTCACCTGGCCACCGGCGCGCAAGCCGCCGCGGCGCCGGCCGATGTCGGCCAGCACGGCGTCGTCGGCCAGTGCGCTGATGTCGGCCAGCTTGTAGCGCGCCTGCAGCCGATCGGCGTAGCGCTGGCGCACCCGGGCCAGCAACTCCAGCGCCACTTCCTCTTCGTCGTAGGCGTTGCGGCCGATGCCGCCGCTGGCGGCCAGGTGGTAGCCGCTTTGTTCGACGATGATGCGCGGCCACAGCATGCCGGGGGTGTCGTAGAGGTAGAAGTCGCTCGCCAGCACGAGCTTTTGTTCGGTCTTGGTGATGCCGGGTTCGTCGCCGGTCTTGGTGGCGCGCTGGCCGACCAAGGTGTTGATCAGGGTCGACTTGCCGACGTTGGGGATGCCGCAGATCAGCACCCGCAGCGGCTTGACCATGCCTCCCCGCAGCGGCGCCAGCGCACGGCAGGCAGCGATCAGCTGGCGCGCCGGCGCCGTCATGCTGGCGTCCAGGCCGAGCGCCTGCGTGCCCGGCTGGGCCTGGTAATGGGCCAGCCAGAGTGCGGTCAGCTCGGGATCGGCCAGGTCTTGCTTGTTGAGCACCTTCAGCGCCGGCTTGCCTTGCGTCAGCTCGGCCAGCAGCGGGTTGGCGCTGGAGCCGGGCAGGCGGGCGTCGAGCAGTTCGATGACGACGTCGATCTCCGGCAGCCGCTCGGTGATGGCCTTCTTGGTCGAGTGCATGTGACCCGGAAACCACTGGATGGGCATGCTGGTGCGCTTTCTGGGGGGGCGGGCGGCCGCAGGGGTGAGATGCCTGGATTGTGACGGCGGGCCCGGGGCCGGCGGCGTCGACAGCGGGCCGCGGGCGCGCTAAGCTGGCCACAACCGTGATCCACAAACTGCACCACAACGCCTACCGCTGCCGCGACTCCGAGCAGACGCGCGGCTTCTACGAAGACTTCCTCGGCCTGCCGCTGGTCGAGGCCTTCGAGATCACGCAGACCCAGACCGGGCGCGCCACCCACGTGCTGCACAGCTTCTACCGCCTCGACGATGGCTCCAACCTGGCCTTCTTCGAAGCGCCCGACATGGCCTTCGAGTTCAAGCCCCAGCATGACTTCGACCTCCACATCGCGCTCGAGGTCGACGCCGAGGTGCTGGCGCCGATGCTGGCCAAAGGCCGGGCCCAAGGCATCGAGACGCGCGGGCCGTCGAACCATGGCTTCATCGAATCGATCTACTTCCGCGACCCGAACGGCTATGTGATCGAGCTGTGCGCCAAGCGCGCCGGCCACGACGCCGCGATGGACCCGGCGACCAACGGCGCCCGCGAGCGCCTGCTGCAGTGGATGGCGCAGCGCCGGGCGGGCTGAGCGCCTGCGTCGAGCCCTTCAGCGCGGCTTGGCCGGCGCGTCGAACAGCCGCGCCCAGCCGGCCACTCCCAGCTTGTTCAAGGTCTCGATGTTGCGCTCGAAGATCTCGGCCGCATCGGGGAAGCTGGCCACCGCGCGCTCGATGCTGGCCTCGCGCAGCAGGTGCAGCGTCGGGTGCGGCGAGCGGTTGCTGAAGTTGCCGATGTCGCCCTCGGCGGTGCCTTCGAAGCGGTACTGCGGGTGGAAGCTGGCGACCTGGATCTCGCCGTCCAGCCCCAGTTCTTCGAGCAAGGCGTCGGCAACGTCGAGGAAGTCGTTGTAGTCGTCGAAGTCCTGCAGCACCTGGGGGTGGATCAGCAGCGTGGTGTCCACCTGCGCCGGGTCGGCGGCGGCCAGCAGCTGCAGTTCATGCACCAGTTCGGCGGCCAGCGCCTTGGGCGTCGTCGCCGGGCTGTGGCGGTAGCGGATCTGCTGCTTTTGCTGCACCGCCTTGGCGAACGGGCACAGGTTCAGGCCGATGACGGCGCGTTCCAGCCAGCGCTGGGTGTCTTCGATGACGGGGTCGGGGGCGTTGCTCATGCCCCGCATTGTCGGCGCTTGGGCGCTGCCGTTCAGGGCCGGACCGCCGGCGTCTCGATCGCCATGCCGGCGGCGCGTTGCATCAGGTAAAGCTCGAGCGCCACCAGCTCGGCGGCGTCGTAGGCATAAGGCTCGGCGCGCACCCCGGTCATGCAGCCGCGCAGCCGGCGCTGCAGCGAGCCCAGCGCCTGCCATTCGAGCCGGTACAGCGGGTAGCCGGTCGGGTGCGCCTGCGGGATCAGGCTGCCGGCCAGGCGGCGCCCGGCGTGCTCGTCGTGGCACTGGGCGCAGGAAAAATCGAGCTGGCCGAACCGCTGGCGGTACAGGCGCTGGCCTTGCTCGGTGAACGGCGCCAGCCGGGCATCGGCCGGCGGGCTGATCGGCAGCGTGCGCGACTGCTGGCCGATCAGCGCCGCCAGCCCGAGCAGCGGCGCGCTCTCGGGCGCCAGCGCCGGCGCCTGCTGGTGGCCAAAGCGCTGGTGCATAACCCGCCGGTTCTGGTGCTGGACGAGCCGAC
>JAUYAJ010000502.1 GCA_030693565.1 Rubrivivax sp. | reverse complement strand
CCTGTGGCTAGGCGCAAACCGGAGCGATACCCCGTGGTATCGCGAGGATTTGCAACGACGCCACGGGGCCAAAGACGCGGTTTTATGTGCCGAATAGCGTGCAACACCACACTAGCTGTGACCGGGCGGCGGCACTTGCAGCGCCTTCCAGGCCTGGAAGCCGCCAGCCACCGACAACGCCTTGTGATAGCCCAGCGAGCGCAGCATGTCGGCCGCGTACAGGCTGCGCCGGCCGCTGTTGCAGATGCACAGCAGCAGGTGCTCGTGGCCATGGTGCAGCTTGTTGATCATGGTGAAGAAGCTCTTCACGTCCATCTCCTTGGGCTTGCCGGCGTCCAGGATGTCTTGCTCGTTCTCGCTCAGGCGGTCGCCGAGCAGGCGCTTGACCTCGAACATCGGGATGTGGACGGTGTCGGGGATCGCGCCCTTGAGATCGATCTCGAAGCTCTGGCGGATGTCGATCATCGTCGCCAGGCCGAGCTGGCGCAGCTCCATCGCGCTGGCCAGACTGATCTCGATCTGTGCCCGCTCTTCGTCGGTGAACGTCTTTTCTTCGAACGAAATCATGTCGGCACTCGGCTGGCTGGCGCGCTGGGCTGGCGCCCGGTGCGGCATTCTCCCACCGGCCGGTGGCGGCCGCTGTCCCGCAGCCGCAACCGTCCTGCGGCGCTGGAGTTATCCGGATACCATCGCGGCGACGCCCGGCTGACCGGCCCCGAACCGCCTTGTTGCGCAGAAAGAATCGCCCGATGAAGTCTTATTCCTTGCGCGTCGACGGCGCCCGCACCGTGGCCGAACTGAACGAGGTGGCGATGCCCTTGCCCGGCCCCGGCCAGCTCTTGCTGCGCGTGCGCGCCGCCGGCCTGAACCGCGGCGAGTTCATTCCCGGCGGCCTGGCCAAACCCGGCGCGGCCAAGCCCGCGGGGCTGGAAGCGGCCGGCGAAGTGGCCGCGCTGGGCGCTGGCGTCAGCGGGCTGACGGTGGGCGCGCGCGTGATGGGCCGCTGCGCCGCCGCGCTGTCCGAGTACGCGCTGATGGACGCCCGCGAGGCCATCCCCATTCCGGCCGCACTGTCCTTCGAGGACGCTGCGGCAGTGCCGCTGGTCTTCATGGTCGTGCACGACATGCTGGTGCTGCAAGGGCGGATGAAGGCCGGCGAGTGGCTCTTGATCACCGGCGTGTCGTCGGGCATTGGCGTGGCCTCGCTGCAGGCGGCCAAGCTGATGGGGATCCAGGTCATCGGCACCTCGGGGTCGGCGGCCAAACTGGGGCGCCTGCGGGCCATGGGTCTGGACCTGGGCCTGGCCACGCGCGGCGCCGACTTCGCCGCCGCCGTGCGCGAAGCCACCGGCGGCCGCGGCGCCGACCTGGCGGTCAACGCCGTCGGCGGCAGTCATTTCGCCGAATGTGTGCGTGCACTCGCCTTCGAAGGCCGGCTGGCCACGGTGGGTTATGTCGACAACTGTTTGACCGCAGAGATCGACATCCACGCCTTGCACCTCCAGCGGCTGACGCTGTTCGGCGTCTCCAACAAGCTGCGCAGCGCCGAGCATCGCGCCGCCGGCGTGGCCCCGTTTGTGGCCGACTGGCTGCCGGCAATCGCCGACGGCCGCATTCGCCCGCTGGTCGACCGCGTGTTCCCGTTCGCCGACCTGGTGGCCGCGCAAACCCACATGGAAGCCAACCAGCACCTGGGCAAGATCGTGCTGGCGATGACGCACTGAGAGGTTGAGAGGCAATCCCATGGGCCCGCGTAAGCCCCCAGAACAGCCTCAATCAAGGCGCAAAGCGCAGGCGGGTCGGGTGGCCCGGCGAGCATTTGCAACGCCGAGTCAGGCTGTTCTGGGGGCTTACCCGCAGGGCCGGGGTGCCCAAGGGATTGCCTCTCAACCTTTGAGCCTGTTGCCAACCGACCCGCACCCGACTGGAGACTTGCTGATGACGACGACCCACGCCCCCACCGCCCGGCGCCGCGCGCCACTGCTGCTGGCCGCCGCCGCGCTGCTGGCCGCTGGCGCTGCCCAGGCCCAGCCCTACCCGAACAAGCCGATCCGGCTGGTGATCGGCTTTGCCCCCGGCGGCGCCGCCGACTTCGTCGCCCGTGCCCTCAGCGACCCGCTCGGGCGCGCGCTCGGCCAGACCGTGGTGGTGGACAACCGCGTCGGCGCCGGCTCCAGCATCGCCGCCGACTTCGTCGCCAAGGCCCCGCCCGACGGCTACACCGTGCTGATCGCCAGCCCGAGCAGCATCTCGGTCAACCCGGCGCTCAACCCCAAGCTGAGCTACAGCGCCAAGGACCTGGTGCCGCTGCTGCGCATCAGCGCCTCGCCGCTGGTGGTGGCGGTGCACCCGGGCGCGGGCATCGGCTCGATCGCCGAGCTGATCGCGACGGCGAAGAAAAAGCCCGGGGCGCTCAACTACAGCAGTTCGGGCAATGGTTCGGCGCCGCACCTGGGCGCGGCCCATTTCAGCCGCGTCGCCGGCGTCGAGATGCTGCACATCCCCTACAAAGGCGGCGCGCCGGCGATCCAGAGCGTGATCGCCGGCGAGACCCAGCTGACTTTCGGCACCCCGCCGTCGGTGCTGCCGATGGTGCAGGCCGGGCGCCTGCGCGCGCTGGCCATCACCAGCGCCAACCGCTCGCCGCTGGTGCCCGACGTGCCCGGCATGATCGAGGCCGGGCTGCCGGCTTACGCGATGTCGTTCTGGTACGGCTTGTTCGTGCCCGTGGGCACGCCGCCGGAGGTGATGCGCAAGATCTTCGACGCCACCCATGAAGCGATGCAAAAGCCCGAGGTCAAGGCGGTGCTGGCGCGTGAAGGCACGGAAGTCGCGCTGTCGAAGTCGAGCGCCGAGTTCGTCGCCTTTCTGGAAGAAGACAACCGCTTCTGGGCCAAGCTGGTCAAGGACTCGGGCGTCAAGATCGACTGATGCCGCAGCCCGCAGGCGCCAGCACGCACGGCGGATCGATGACACGCCCCTGGCCGGCGCTGCTGGCAGTGCTGGCGGTGCAGACGCTGGTGACGCTGGCGATCGCCGCCGCCGCGGTGCTGGCGCCGGCGGTGGCGCCCACGCTCGGCCTGGCGCCTGAACGTGTCGGCCTGTACGCCGCCGTGGCCTATCTGGCGGCGATGCTCTCGGGCTTGCGCGGCGGCCATGGCGTGGCCCGGTTCGGCGCCCTGCGGCTGAGCCAGATGGCGCTGCTGGCCTGCGCCAGTGGCGCGCTGCTGGCGGCGCTAGGGCCGGCGCCGGCGCTGCTGGGCGCGGCGGTGCTGATCGGCATTGGCTACGGCCTGGTCAACCCGGCCGGGGCGGCGATCCTGGTTCACCACGCGCCACTCCGCGCCCGCGGCCTGTTCTTCTCGATCAAGCAGACCGGGGTGCCGATCGGCGTCGCCCTGGCCGGCCTGCTGCTGCCGCTGGGGCTGGCGACGCTGGGCTGGCGCGCCGCGGTCGTCGGCGTCGCCATCGGCTGCTGCCTGGTCGCGC
>JAUYAJ010000496.1 GCA_030693565.1 Rubrivivax sp. | reverse complement strand
GGCCTTGCTGGGCAGCGGCGCCACCGCCGCCTGGCATGTCCGGCGCGCCAGCGCGCCGCGCTCGGCGCCGGCGGCGTCGAACCGCGACGCCAACCTCGATGTCGGCCAGACCTTGCAGGTCGAGGCCTGGGCCGCCGACGGCTCGGCGCGCGCCCATTACCGTGGTGCCGCCTGGTCGGTGCGCTTTGCCGGCGCTGGCACGCCGGTGCCGGGCGCCTACGAGATCGTTGCCGTGCACGGCAGCCAGTTGTCGGTCACGCCCCACCTGTCTCGCTGAATCTCAACCCAGGGAACCCCATGGAAGTCGCTCTCATCGTCGCGGTCATCGCCGTCATCTTCATCGTTCGCACCTTCAAGATCGTGCCCCAGCAAAACGCCTGGGTGATTGAGCGCCTGGGCAAATACGACCGCACGCTGACGCCGGGGCTGAAGTTCGTCATCCCTTTCGTCGAGCGCGTGGCCTACAAACATTCGCTCAAGGAAGTGCCGCTCGACGTGCCCAGCCAGGTCTGCATCACCAAGGACAACACCCAGCTGCAGGTCGACGGCATCCTCTACTTCCAGGTCACCGACCCGATGCGCGCCAGCTACGGCTCGAGCAACTACCTGGTCGCGATCTCGCAGCTGGCGCAGACCACGCTGCGCAGCGTGGTCGGCAAGATGGAGCTCGACAAGACCTTCGAAGAGCGCGACATGATCAACGCCTCGGTGGTCAACGTCATCGACGAAGCGGCGATGAACTGGGGCGTGAAGGTGTTGCGCTACGAGATCAAGGACTTGACGCCGCCGAGCGAGATCCTGCGCTCGATGCAGGCGCAGATCACTGCCGAGCGCGAGAAGCGCGCGCTGATCGCCGCCTCCGAAGGCCGGCGCCAGGAGCAGATCAACATCGCCACCGGTGAGCGCGAAGCCTTCATCGCGCGCTCCGAAGGCGAGAAGCAGGCGCAGATCAACCAGGCCGCCGGCGAGGCAGCCGCCATCATCGCCGTGGCCGACGCCACCGCCCAGGCCATCCGCAAGATCGCCCAAGCCATTCGCGAGCCCGGCGGCGAGGCCGCGGTGCAACTCAAGGTGGCCGAGCGCGCCGTCGAGGCCTACAGCCAGCTGGCGCAGAAGAACAACACCATGATCGTGCCCGGCCACATGGGCGAGGTGGCCGGCCTGATCGGCACCGCGATGGCTCTCTTCAAAGGCGCCCAAGCCCCCCAATGAAACCCGCGCTGAACGTGCTCGGCGGGGCCCTCGTGCCCTGCTCCTACGACCCGCTGACCGGCTGGCTGCGTGATGGCTGCTGCCACACCGACGGCCACGACGCCGGCAGCCACGTCATCTGCGCTCGCCTCACGGTGGAGTTCCTGAACTTCCAGATGGAGCGCGGCAACGACCTCATCACGCCGCGGCCGGCGCAGCGCTTTCGCGGCCTGCAACCGGGCGACCGCTGGTGCGTCTGCGCTCTGCGCTGGCGCGAAGCCTATGAAGCCTGCTGCGCGCCGCCCGTGCTGCTGGAAAGCACGCACGCCAAGGCGCTGGAATACGTGCTGATCGAGTGGCTGCGCAAGAGCGCCTTCGTCAGCCCCGCGGCGGGCGTCTAGAATCGCGTCCTTCTCGGAAGGGTGGATGAGCGGTTTAAGTCGCACGCCTGGAAAGCGTGTGGGGGTTAACAGCCCCCCGCGGGTTCGAATCCCGCCCCTTCCGCCAGGACAATCAACCACTGTCGTGCGCCGCAGCGCACACGAGAGCCGCCAGGCTCTTGACTTGACTGGGGTTCAACCGCTCCAGACCCTCCACCGTGTGCCCGCCGCCGGCCTGCCCGTGGATCCGGCCGCATGGCCGACAGGTCATACGCGCCGCGCGACGCTGGCCAGGCGACTCGTCGGGACGATGGCCCGCGCCAAAGCAGCGCCGGTGTTGCCTCCCGCCTCCCCGAGGCCTTTGCTCCGCAGGCTGGCGGCGGCGCGCAACACGGTCACTGCTTCTTTTGCGGGCATGATGTGGCTTGCCTCAGGGGTGTCAGTTGCTGCCGATGCCAGCCGGTCCATCGGACGTTGGCGCGCCGTGATTCGGCATGAACCTAAGCCGCCCCCTTCAGGCTTCAACGGAGATCGCATGAACCGCTTCAATGCGATTCTTGCCGCAGTCCTGTTTCCCTTGACCGTCCAGGCGCAAAGCTGGCGGCGCGCTTCGTCGTTTCCTTGCCTGCGGGCAGCGCCACCGACATCGTGGCGCGCGCCCTGACCGAGCGCTTGACGCTGCAACTCGGCCAGCCGTTCATCGTCGAAAACCGGCCCGGTGCCAGCGACTCGATCGCGATGAACCTGGTGGCCAAAGCCGATCCCGATGGCTACACCATCCTGGCGCACTCGTCATCGGGCACGGTCGTTCCCTCCACCATCCCGAACCTGCCGTTTGACGTCCTCAAGGACTTGTCCGGCGTCACCATGCTGGCCGTCGGCTCGGGCAAGCGTGCGTCGGGCGCGCCCGAGATACCCACCACCGAAGAAGCCGGCGTGCCGCAAACGGCGTACAACTTCTGCGTGGGCGTGTCGGTGCCGTCCAAGACGGCCGCGCGACATCGCCATGAAACTGCACGCCGAAACCGTCAAGGCCCTGAACTCTCCCGAGCTGAAGGACCGCTACGCCAAGATGAGCATTGACGCCCAGATCTTTACGCCCGAGCAGTTTGACGCCTGCCTGCGCGACGAAGTGGCAGCGAATGCGGTCTTGGTCAAGGCGGCGGGGATCACGGTGCAGTGAACGCCTTGTGAGCCCCTGTGAGGTCGTCATCGTCGGTCACGGGGCGGCCGGTCTGTGCGCTGCGGTGTCGGCCGCACAGGCCGCTTTGGAGCGCGGCTTCAACGCACACATCACGGTCATCGAGCGCGCGCCCGAAGCCGAGCACGGCGGCAACAGCTGCTCGACACCGTCCTACCTCCGCATGCCCAGCGTCGCCGGGACGGCCCCCGGCTTTGTGGCGGATGTCTTGCGTGAGTCCGCCGGGCGAGCCGACGCCGCGTATTTCCAGCGCCTGGCCAGCGACGCCGGGCCCACCATGGCCTGGCTGCAAGACCACGGTGTCGCGTTTCACACGCTCGTGTACTACCTGGCCGCCGGGCCGGCGCGCATCCAGCCGGTCGGCGGCGGCGCCGCCATCGTCGAAGCCTTGCCGGCACACGCCAAACGCCTGAGGGTGGTGTTTCAGTACGGTCGCGCGGCGCACGCACTGCAGCTGAATGGGTCAGGTGCCATCAGCGGCGTTGGCCTTGACGATGGCAGCGTCATCAAGGCCGACCGCGCCATCCTCGCCAGCGGCGGCTTTGCCGGCAATGCCGACATGCTGGCTGAGCACTTCGGACCGGCCGCACGCCACATGCAGCCCATCTCCCCCGGCACACGCGCCAACACCGGAGCGGGCATCCAGATGGCGCTCTCGATCGGCGCACAGCGCGCGGGTGACTGGACCGGCATGCACGCCGAACCCATTGACCCGCGCAGCAACGGCCCCGCCCCGGTGGTGCTGGTCTACCCCTACGGCATCGTCGTCGATCAAGACGGGCAGCGGTTTTTTGACGAAGGCGCGGGCCTAGTGCATGAAACCTGGGAGGCCTTTGCCCGCCACATCCAGATGGCCCTGCCCGGCCAGCGGGCCTACGCCATTCTGGACAGCAGCTTGCTGGACATCCCCGATCACGGCCGCGCCATCCGCTCGGAAGTCGGGCCCATCCGTGCCGACTCCATTACCGAGCTGGCCGCGCTGCCCACCTGCAAGCCACCGTGAACGCCTACAACGCTGCCGCCACGAGCGACATCTCAGCCTTCGACGCGAGCCGCACCGACGGCATCCAAACCGCACCTGGCTACGCACCGCCCAAGTCCAACTGGGCGCGGCCGCTGACGCGCCCGCCCTACCTGGCCTGGCCTTTGATCGGCGCCGTGGCCTACACCTTCGGCGGCATCGCCACCAACGCGGACGCCCAGGTGCTGGGCAAGGATGGCCCCATCCCCGGCCTCTACGCCACCGGCGAAATCACCGGTCACTTCCATGGCACTGCGCCCAATGCCGTGGCGATGTTGCGCGCCATCGTGTTCGGACGCATCGCGGGCCGCAAAGCCATCCACTCGGCGATCCAGAACGCCTGAGGCCTTGCGCTGACCTCCAGGACGCTCCTGGCGCCGTCAAGCAGTTGCCCGGCAGCGGATCGGCCGCTCAAAGGCCCACTGCGTTGGCACCAGGGTCGCCCCGGCCCCTTCACTGGCCGTTGACCGGCGGCTGCCGCACGACGCCGAGCGCGTGAGCGTAGAGGTCGAGGTAGTCGCGCGCCGGGCCGGCCCAGGACAGCGGCTTGGCCATCGCTCGGCGCATCAGCTGCTGCCAGGCCAGCGGGTCACGCCGCAAGGCCAGCGCCCGGCGCACGCAGTGTTCGAACGCCGCCGCGGTGGCGGCGTCGAATACGAAGCCATTGGTCAGGTCGTCAGCGCCATCAGCACCACCAGCACCATCAGCGACGTCGACCACCGTGTCGGCCAGGCCGCCGACGCGGCGCACGATGGGCAGCGTGCCGTAACGCAAGCCATACATCTGCGTCAGCCCGCAAGGCTCGAAGCGCGAGGGCACGGCGATGACGTCGGCACCGGCGATCAGGCGATGGGCGCGCGCTTCGTCGTAGCCGATGTGCACATGCACGCGCCCCGGGTGGGCTTGCTGGGCCATGCGGAAGGCCGCCTCCAGCGCCGGCTCGCCGGTGCCCTGGACGACACACTGGACGCCGTCGCGCAGCAAGTCGGGCAAGGCCGTCAGCACCAGGTCCAGGCCTTTCTGCACGGTGAGCCGACTGACCACCGTCAGCAGCAGCGCGTCATCGTCGGCGTCCAGGCCGAGCTCGGCCTGCAGCGCGCGCCGGCAGGCCAGCTTGCCGTCCAGGCGTTCGGCGTCGTAGCGAACGGCGATGGCCGGATCGGTGGCCGGATTCCATAGTGCCGCGTCGATGCCGTTGAGGATGCCGCGCACGTCGCCGTCGCGACCGCGGATCACGCCTTCAAGGCCGAAACCGAACTCATGGGTGGCGATTTCCTGCGCGTAGCGCGGGCTCACCGTGGTCACGCGGTCGGCGAACTTCAGCCCCGCTTTCATGAAGCTGAGCTGGCCATGGAATTCCAGCCCGGCCGGCGACATCAGGCGCGAGGCCAGCCCCAGCAGCGGCCAGTCGTGCAAGGGGAACAAGCCCTGGAAGGCCAGGTTATGGATGGTGAAGATGGTGGCCGCTTCGCTCGGCGTGTGGTCGGCCACATAAGCGCAGGCCATCGCCGCATGCCAGTCATGGGCGTGGACGACGTCGGCCGACCACTGCGGGTCGGCGTCGTCGGCCGCCAGGTGCGCCGCCACCCAGCCCAACAAGGCAAAACGCTGCAGGTTGTCGGGCCATTCGTCGCCATTGCGGTCCTGGTAGGGGCCGCCCTGGCGCCGGTACAGGTAAGGCGCGTCGATCACATAAACCGGCAAGCGGCTGCCAGGCATGCGCGCCAGCAGCAGGCGCACGCGCAAGGCGCCAAAGCAAGCGCCAATGTCGATGATGGTGCGGGCGTGCTGGACGCCGTCCATCACCGCGGGCAAGCCCGGCAGCAGCAGCCGCACGTCGGCGCCCTGCTCGGCCAGCGCCACTGGCAGCGCGGCCACGACATCGGCCAGCCCGCCCACCTTGACCAGCGGAAAAACCTCGGCGGCCACATGCAACACCTTCATTCGGCGGCGCTCCCGGGCAGCGCGCGCAGCATCGAGCGCGTGACCAGCGTGATGCCGGAGTCGGTGCGGTGAAAGCGCGCCGCGTCGGCGACCGCGTCCTCACCGATCACCATGCCCTCGGGGATCAGGCAGTCGCGGTCGACCACGGTTCGGGTCAGCCGGGCATGGCGGCCGACCTGAACCCCGGGCAACAACACCGACCAGTCGACATGGGCATAGGAATGCACCCTGGCCTTGGAGAACAGCACCGAGCGGAAGACCGCGCCGGAGACGATGCAACCGCCCGACACCAGCGACTCGATGGCCACGCCGCGGCGGTCGTCGTGGTTGTGGACGAACTTGGCCGGCGGCAGCTGCGGCTGGTAGGTCCAGATCGGCCACTCGGTGTCGTACATGTCGAGCAAGGGGTCGGTGGCAGTGAGATCGATGTTGGCGTCCCAGTAGGCGTCGATGGTGCCGACGTCGCGCCAGTAAGCCTCTTCGCCCGGCCGCGCGCCGACGCAGCTGAGATCGAAAGGATGGGCCACGGCGCGGCCCTCGCGCACCATCTTCGGGATGATGTCCTTGCCGAAGTCGTGGTTGGATTCCGGGTTGGCCATGTCGGTCTCAAGCTCGCGATACAGCGCCTGGGCGTCGAAGATGTAGACGCCCATGCTGGCCAGCGCGCGATCGGGCTTGCCCGGCATCGCCGGCGGGTCGGCCGGCTTTTCGAAGAATTCCAGGATGTTGCGCTGCTCGTCGATGTGCATGACGCCAAAGGCGCTGGCCTCCAGCCGCGGCACCTCGATGCAGCCGACGGTGCAAGCCTTGCCCAGCGCCACATGGTCGGCCAGCATCAGCGCGTAATTCATCTTGTAGACATGGTCGCCGGCGAGCACGACGACGTAGTCAGCGCGGTAGCCGCGCAAGATGTCGATGTTCTGGTTGACGGCGTCGGCGGTGCCGCGATACCAGGATTCCTCGTCGACGCGCTGGTGCGCCGGCAGCAGGTCGACGAACTCCTTCATCTCGCTCTTCAGAAAGGCCCAGCCGCGCTGCAGGTGGCGCAGCAGGCTGTGGCTTTCGTACTGGGTGATGACGCCGATGCGGCGTATGCCCGAGTTGAGACAGTTGGAGAGCGCGAAGTCGACGATGCGGAACTTGCCGCCGAAGTAGACCGCGGGCTTGGCGCGGTTGTCGGTCAGGTTCTTCAGTCGGCTGCCGCGGCCGCCGGCCAGCACCAGGGCGACGGCGCGCCGCGGCAGATCGAGGGTTTGGGCCAACTCTTGCGGGGTCATTCGATCTCCAGAAGCCTAGTGGGTTGTTGCACGCTGGCGGGCGACCAAGGGCCGGTCCTGGCCATGATGACATGGCCGCCGCGGCGCGCCAGCCAGCGTCGGCCGGCGCGAGGTTGACGCCGGGCTGCGCCCAGGCCGACACTCGGGACCCCGGCTCCAGCCTGCCATCTCCTGTCGTCCCGCGTTACGCTCCGATCATGACCACCATTGCAAGCCACATCCCCAGCGCTGCCGAACTCGCCGCCGCCGTCGAACACCACTTGCTGACCACCGTGGCGGTGGCACCCGCCGCCGCCAGCCGCGGCGACATCATGCGCGCCGCCGCCCAGGTCGCGCGCGAGCAGTTGTCGCGGCGCTGGGTGGTTGGCGACGCCCATGACCGCGCCACCGGTGCGCGCCGGGTCAACTACCTGTCGATGGAATTCCTGATCGGCCGCACCTTCGGCAACACGCTGGCGGCGCTGGGCCTGGAGGAAGGCGCGGCCAGCGCCGCCCGCGACCACGCGATGCAGCTCGAGGAACTCGCCGCCACCGAGCCCGACGCGGCGCTGGGCAACGGCGGCCTGGGCCGGCTGGCGGCCTGCTTCCTCGACTCGATGGCCACCCTGGGCCTGCCGTCTTTTGGCTACGGCATCCGCTACGAGTTCGGCATGTTTGCGCAAAGCATCCAGCAAGGCCGGCAGATCGAGCACCCCGAGCCCTGGCTCGAAGACGGCACGCCCTGGGAGTTCGCGCGCGCCGAGATCAGCCACCGGGTGCGCTTTGGCGGCTGGGTCGAGCATGTTGCCGGCCGGCCCCATTGGCGGCCCGCTGGCGAAGTGGCGGCCAAGGCCTGCGACATGGTGATCCCCGGGCACGGCACCGAGCGTGTCAGCACGCTGCGGCTGTGGAAGGCGGTGGCGCCGGCGCTGATCGACCTGCACGCCTTCAACAGCGGCGACTACGCGCGCGCTGCCGAATTCAAGAACCAGTTCGAGAACATCTCCTGGGTGCTTTACCCGAACGACAGCACACCGGCCGGACGCGAGCTGCGGCTGCGCCAGGAGTACTTCTTTACCAGCGCGTCGATCCAGGACATCCTGGCCCGCCACCTCGCCGAGCATGGCAACCTGGCCGGGCTGGCCGACCAGGTGGCAATCCACCTCAACGACACCCACCCCGCGATCGGCGTCGCCGAGCTGATGCGCTTGCTGGTCGACGAGCATGGCGTCGACTGGGGCGACGCCTGGGCGACGACGCAGCGCGTCTTCAGCTACACCAACCACACGCTGATGCCCGAGGCGCTGGAAACCTGGCCGATGGCCTTGATGCAGCAGGTGCTGCCGCGCCACCTGGAAATCATCCTCCACATCAACCACGACTTCCTCGCCGCGGCGGCGCTGCGCCGGCCCGGCGACGGCGACTTCCTGCGCCGGCTCTCGCTGATCGAGGAAAGCGGCGAGCGCCGGGTGCGCATGGCCCACCTGTCGATCGTCGGCAGCCACAAGGTCAACGGCGTCTCGGCGCTGCACTCCGAGCTGCTGGTCAAGACCATCTTTGCCGACTTCGCCCTGCTCTGGCCCGAGCGCTTCATCAACCTGACCAACGGCGTCACCCCGCGGCGCTGGCTGGCACAGGCCAACCCCGCGCTGTCGGCGCTGATCGACCGGCGCATCGGCAGCGGCTGGCGGCTCGACCTGGACCAGCTCAAGCAGCTCGCACCGCTGGCCCAGGACGCCGACTTCCGCACCGAGTTCCTGGCCGTCAAGCAGGCCAACAAGCAGCGGCTGGCGGCGCACATCGCCAAGACCACGGGCATCGAGGTCGACGCTGCCAGCCTGTTCGACGTCCAGGTCAAGCGCATCCACGAATACAAGCGCCAGCTGCTCAACGTGCTGCAGGTGGTGGCGCGCTACCAGGCGCTGCTGGCCGACCGGGCGGCGCACCCGGTGGCGCGCACGGTGATCTTCGCCGGCAAGGCGGCGTCGAGCTACCAGACTGCCAAGAGCATCATCCAGCTGATCCACGACGTCGGCAGCATCATCAACCACGACCCGCGCATCGGCGGGCGCCTCAAGGTCGTGTTCATCCCCAACTACGGCGTCTCGGTGGCCGAGCTCATCATGCCGGGCGCCGACCTGTCCGAGCAGATCTCCACCGCCGGCACCGAAGCCTCGGGCACCGGCAACATGAAGCTGGCACTGAACGGCGCCCTGACCATCGGCACCGACGATGGCGCCAACATCGAGATCCGCCAGCAGGTCGGCGACGACAACATCTTCATCTTCGGCCTGCTCGCCGGCGAAGTGGCCGCCCAGCGCGCCGCCGGCTACCAGCCGCTGCGGCTGTATGAACAGAACCCGCGGCTGAAAAACGTGCTCGACGCCATCGCCAGCGGCCAGTTCTCGCCCGCCGAGCCCAGCCGCTACCGCGCCCTTGTCGACTCGCTGCTGTGGGGCGGTGACCACTACATGCTGCTGGCCGACTTCGACGCCTACCTGGCGGCGCAGCAGCGCGTCGACACGCTTTTCCAGGACCCGCAGGCCTGGGCCCGCAAAGCCATCGCCAACGTCGCCGGCATGGGCGCGTTTTCGTCGGACCGCACGATCCGCGAGTACGCCGACAAGGTCTGGAACATCGCCCCGCGCTGATGACGGACGTCAAAGTGGCGCCGGCAGCGCTGCCTCTGACCCCCGGCCGCGCCTGGCCGCTGGGCGCCAGCTGCCGCGACGGTGGTGTCAACTTCGCCGTCTTCTCCGAACACGCCACCGCGATTGAGCTGTGCCTGTTCGACGCCGACGGCGGCGCCGAGCGCTCGCGCACAGCGCTGCCGGCGCGCAGCGGCGATGTCTGGCATGGTTTTGTGCCTGGCGCCGGCGCTGGCCTGGTCTACGGCCTGCGCGCCTGGGGCCCCTGGCAACCCGAGCGCGGCCAGCGCTTCAACCCGCACAAGCTGCTGCTCGATCCCTGGGCGCGCGAGATCGTCGGCGCATTCGACTGGCAAGGGCCGCACTGCGGCGCCGAACGCGGGCAGCCGCTGCAGATCGACCGCGCCGACAACGCCGCCCAGGCGCTCAAAGCGCGCGTCATCGACGACGACTTCGACTGGCAAGGCGACCAAGCGCCGCGCACGCCGCTGGCGGGCAGCGTGGTCTGCGAGCTGCATGTCGGCAGCTTCACGCGGCAAATGCAAGCGGTTCCCGAAGCCCTGCGCGGCAGTTATGCCGGCCTGACCAGCGACCCCGCGCTGGCGCACCTGAAACGGCTCGGTGTCACCGCGCTCAGCCTGCTGCCGGTGCACCAGCGCATCGACGAACAGCGCCTGGTGGCCGCCGGGCTGCGCAACCACTGGGGCTACAACACGGTGGGCTTCTTCTGCCCCGAGCCGCGCTATGGCAGCGCCGGCAGCGGGCGTGCGCTGCGCGACGAGTTCCGCCGCATGGTGCAGCGGCTGCATGGCGCCGGCATCGAAGTCATTCTCGACGTCGTCTTCAACCACACGGCGGAAACCGACGAGTTCGGGCCGACGATCGCCTGGCGCGGCCTGGACAACACCAGCTGGTACCGGCTGCCCGCCGAGAACCCGTTCGCCTACGAAAACCACAGCGGATGCGGCAACACGCTCGACATCCGCCACCCGCGGGTGCTGCAGTTCGTCATGGACAGCTTGCGCTACTGGGTGCAGGCGATGCATGTCGACGGCTTTCGCTTCGACCTGGCGCCGGTGCTCGGGCGCGGCAACCACGGTTTCGAGCGCGATGGCGCGTTCTTCCAGGCGCTGGCGCAAGACCCGGTGCTGGCCGAGGTGAAGCTGATTGCCGAGCCCTGGGACATCGGACCCGGCGGCTACCAGCTGGGCAACTTCCCGCACGGCTGGCTGGAGTGGAACGACCGCTTCCGCGACACCATGCGCCGCTTCTGGCTGGGTGGCGCCGCCACCCGCGGCGAATTCGCGCAGCGCCTGTGCGCGTCGTCAGACTGGTTCCAGCCGCGCCGGCGCCAGCCAGCCGAATCGCTGAACTTCGTCGTCGCCCACGACGGCTTCACGCTCGCCGACCTGGTCAGCCACGACCACCGCCACAACGAGGCCAACCTCGAAGGCAACCGCGACGGCCATGGCGACAACCACAGCTGGAACTGCGGCGTCGAAGGCCCGACCACCGACCCGGCCGTGCTGGCGCTGCGCGCACGGCTGCAGCGCGCCTTGCTGGCCACGCTGCTGCTCGCCCAAGGCACGCCGATGCTGGCCGCCGGCGACGAGATCGGCCACAGCCAGGGCGGCAACAACAACGCCTACTGCCAGGACAACGCCACCAGCTGGCTCGACTGGTCGGTGGCCGACACTGCCTTGAGCGACTTCACGGCGCGCGTCATCGCGCTGCGCCGGCGCTGGCTGCCGCTGGCCAATCGCTGGTACGACGGTCTGGCCGATGACGACGGCCGCAGCGATCTGGCCTGGCTGGGCGCCGACGGCGCGGCGCTGACGGCGGCCGACTGGGCCGACCCGGGCCAGCGCGTGCTGGGCGCGCTGATCGGCCCGCCGGGCCATGGCCAGGCGCGCTGGCTGCTGCTGGTCAATGCCGAGGCCGCCGACATCGGTTTTGCGCTGCCGGCAGGCAACTGGCAGGCCGAACTCGACAGCAGCCAGGCCGACGGCGCCAGCGGCTGGCGCCGAGGCGACGCCTGGCATTGCCCGCTGCCAGCGCGCAGCGTGATGCTGCTGCGCGACGCTGCCAGCGCCTGACCGGACAGCGTCACCGCGAACGGCAGAAGAAGCAAGGCGCCCTTGCGGGCGCCAGTCCAAGGAAAAAAGGCGCCCTTGCGGGCGCCTTTTCGGACTCGCGGGACGGGGTTCAGCGAACCACGGCCAGCTGGTCGCGCTTGCCAGCCTTGTAGGTGTACAGGGTCAGCGCGCCGTTCTTGATGTCGCCCTTGTCGTCGAAGGCGATGGTGCCGGTCACGCCCTTGTAGCCGGCCGTCTTGGCCAGTTCGGGCAGGTACTTCGCCGGCTCGGCCGAGCCGGCCTTGACCATCGCAGCCACCATCACGTTGACGGCGTCATAGACGTACGGTGCGTAGATCTGCACGTCGGCGTTGAACTTCTTCTTGAAGTCGACCTTGAACTTCTCCAGGCCCGCCTTCTCGGCGCCCTCGACGCCACCGGCCTCGGCGCAGACGACCTGACTGTCAGCCATGGTGCCGGCGGCCAGCTTGGGCAGTTCGCCCGAGCAGATGCCGTCGCCGCCCATGAACTTGGCCGTGATGCCGAGCTGCTTCATCTGGCGCAGCATCGGGCCGGCCACAGCGTCCATGCCGCCGAAGAAGATGATGTCCGGCTTCTTGGCCTTCAAGCTGGTCAGGATGGCGGTGAAATCCGTGGCCTTGTCGTTGGTGAACTCGCGACCGACGGTCTTGCCACCGGAGGCGGCAACGCCCTTCTCGAACTCGTCAGCCACGCCCTGGCCGTAGGCGGTGCGGTCGTCGATGACGGCGATCGACTTGCCCTTGAGCTGGGTGACGGCGTACTTGCCGAGCGTGCCACCGAGGTGGACGTCGTCAGCGACCATGCGGAACGCAGTCTTGTAGCCGTTGCGGGTGTACTTCGGGTTGGTCGCCGAAGGGCTGATCTGCGGGATGCCGTTGTCGCTGTAGAGCTTGGACGCCGGGATCGTGGTGCCCGAGTTCAGGTGGCCGATGACGCCATTGACCTTGCTGTCGATCAGCTTTTGCGCCGCGGCCGTGCCCTGCTTCGGGTCGGCGGCGTCGTCTTCGGCCAGCAGTTCGAACTTGGCCTTCCTGCCACCGATCATCACGCCCTTGGCGTTGAGTTCCTCGATGGCCATGCGCGCGCCCATCTCGTTGTCCTTGCCCAGGTGGGCAATGCCACCGCTGGTCGGGGCGACGTGACCGATCTTGACGACCAAGTCTTGCGCGAGCACCGTGCCGCCCATCAGGATGGCAGCGGCGCCGACGATCAGTTTCAGTTTGACTTGCATGTACAGACCTCCAATTTTGAAATGTTGTCGAAACGACAAACAGAACACCAGGAAACCCAAGACGATACCTGAATTGGTGCGCCAGCCCTAGCGGTACAGGCCCCGATGGCAATCACGGCGCGACCCACTCCCTGAACGCGCCAGACGGCTTTGCGGCCGACAGCGGCGCCGCACTAACGCGCGGGGTGATGAACGACGGCCAGGCCGCGATCGCGATAGTCGCGCCAGCGCTGGCGGCCGTCTTCGACGTCTTCGGCGCTGTCGGACAAGACCTCGATCAGACGCTCGAAGGGCGCCAGATCGGCCAGCGCTGCCGCACCCAGGTTGATCACGACCGGGGGTGCACCCACTGGCGGCACGCCGTCGACGAGCCAGATCGGCGTGCGCTGCGCCGACGCTGGCAACACCTCGCCGGCGGGCAGCCGCAGGTGGGGAATGAAGTCTTCGGTCTCGAAGGTCCAGAGCTCGCGGTCGAGTTGCCCGAGCAGCGGCGCCGGGCCGATGACCACCACCAGCGCCCCCTTGCGATAAGCCTTGCGCAGCAGCCGGCAGGCGAAGCCGAGCTTGTCGGCCACCCCAGTGTGGAACTCGACCTCGGTCATCGCCCGGCGCGCCTGCGCCTTCAGCCGGCGCGGCCGAGCACGAAGTGCGTCAGCAGCGCCACCGGGCGGCCGGTGCCGCCTTTGTTGACGCCCGACTTCCAGGCCGTGCCAGCGATGTCCAGGTGCGCCCAGCGGTACTTGCCGGTGTAGCGCTTGAGGAACATCGCCGCCGTCACCGCGCCGCCGGCGCGGCCGCCAACGTTGCCCATGTCGGCGAAGTTGCTCTTCAAGGCCTCGTCGTACTCTTCGTCGAGCGGCATGCGCCAGGCCGGGTCGAGCGCGGCGTCGCCGGCCGCCAGCAACTCGCCCGCCAGCGCGTCGTCGGCGCAGAACAGGCCCGAGCGATGGTGGCCGAGTGCGATCACGCAGGCGCCCGTCAGGGTGGCGATGTCGACCACCACCGCCGGCTTGAAGCGCTCGGCATAGGTCAGCGCGTCACACAGCACGAGCCGGCCTTCGGCGTCGGTGTTGAGGATCTCGATCGTCTGGCCGGACAGGCTGGTGACGACGTCGCCGGGCTTGACGGCGCTTCCGCTGGGCATGTTCTCGCAAGCCGGGATGATGCCGACCAGGTTGACCTTGGCCTTCATCTGCGCCACCGCGTGCAGCGTGCCCAGCACGCTGGCGGCGCCGCCCATGTCGAACTTCATCTCGTCCATCTCGCCCGCCGGCTTGATCGAGATGCCGCCGGTGTCGAAGGTGATGCCTTTGCCGACCAGCACCACCGGCGCCACGCTCTTGGCAGCGCCCTGCCAGCGCGCGACGATGAACTTCAGCGGCTCGTCCGAACCCTGGGCCACGGCCAGGAAGGCGCCCATGCCGAGCTTTTCGATCTGCTTGCGCTCGAGCACCTCGACCTGCAGGCCGAAGGCCTTGCCCAGGCGCTTGGCCTCGGACGACAGGTGGCCGGGCGTGCAATGGTTGCCCGGGCGGTTGGCGCATTCGCGCGCCGTGGCCACGCCGGCGGCAATGGCCTCGCCGCGGCGCAGGCCGGCGTTCAGGCTCGCTTGCTGCGGCTTGTCGCAGACCAGGCTGACCTTGGCCAGCGCAGCGGCCGCCGTCGCGCTGGGCTTGGTGTGGCGATAGACGTAGACCGACTCCTGCACCGCGGCCACCAAGGCCTCGGCGTGATCCGGGCCCGGCGCGTCGGCGCCGATCAGCGCCACCGCCAGATGGCGGGTGCCGCCGGTCTTGAGCGCGGCAACGCCGGCGCTCACCGCCTTGCGCATGCCTTTGGCGGAGCCGTCACCGGCCACCAGCACCAGGCGGCGCGCCTTGACGCCGGCTGCGCCGTGCAACACCAGCGTGTGGCCAGCCTTGAAGCGGAAGTCGCCATCGGCCAGCGCCGCTTTCAGCGCCGCGTCCAGTGCCGGCTCCAGCCCGGTCGGCGCGGCGTCGCCACAGACGACGATCAACAAGGCATCGGCGGCCACACCCGTCAGGCCGGTGGCCCCGGCAATCTGCGTCTTGAAGTCCATAATTCCACTCGCTACGGAAAAGCGGACGATGTTATTCGATACCACTGTAAGGAGAGAGCTGGCGCGGACCTTCGGTGCGACGCTGGTCGTCATCCTGACCATCGTGCTGACGATGTTCCTGATCCGCACCGTCGGCCAGGCCGCCGGCGGCACGGTGGCGCCACAAGACGTCGTGCTGCTGCTGGGCTATGTCTCGCTGGGTCACCTGCCGACGATGCTGGCGCTGTCGCTGTTCATCGCCGTCGTCGTCAGCCTGGGCCGGATGTACCGTGACAGCGAGATGGCGATCTGGTTTGCCAGCGGCGTCGCCTTGCCGCGCTTCGTGCGCCCGGTGCTGCGCACCAGCTGGCCGGTGCTGGTGGTGATCGCGCTGCTGTTGCTGTTCGTCTGGCCCTGGGGCAATCGCAACAGCCTGGACTTGCGCGACCGCTACCAGCAGCGCTCCGACCTGTCGCGGGTCGCGCCCGGTGTCTTCCAGAGTTCGAGCGACGGCCGCCGCGTCTTCTTCGTCGACCGCGACAGCGCCGAGAGCATCGAGGCACGCAACGTCTTCATCCTCAACCGCCAGGATCGAAATGAATCGGTGACCTCGGCGCGCAGCGGCCGCATGGAAACCGTGGGCGACGACAGCTTTCTGCGCCTGGAGCGCGGCCAGCGCAACGAGATCGACCTGCGCAGCGGCGAAAAGACGCTGGCGCGCTTCGAGACCTACCGCGTGCTGGCCGACCAGCAAGCGCTGCGCAGCGCCGACAAGCAGCCGCCGCGAGCGACCTCGACCGCCAATTTGATCCGCGAGCCGACGCCGACGAACCGCGGCGAGCTGACCTGGCGGCTGGGTCTGCTGCTGGCGTCCGGCAACCTGATCCTGCTGGGCATCGGCCTGGCGGCCACCAACCCGCGCCGCGCCAGCAACTGGAACCTGTTGTTTGCATTGCTCGCCTTCGTCGTCTACTTCAACCTCATCAACCTGTCGCAGGCCTGGGTGGCCGGCGAGCGCGTCGGCCTCGGGCTGGCGCTGGCCGGCCTGCACGGCGGCGCCTTCGTGCTCGCGCTGGCGCTGCTGTGGTGGCGTGACCATGCGACGGTGACGCGGCTGAACCCGCGGCGGCGCTCGGCATGAGGACGATCCGCCGGCTGCTCTACCGCGACATCGTCTCCTCGGTGGTGTTCGTCGCGCTGGCGTTTCTGTCGCTGTTCTTCTTCATCGACTTCGTCGACGAACTCGATGGCGTCGGCCGCCGCGGCCGCACGGTCTGGCATGCGGTGGCGATGGCGCTCTACGAAGTGCCGGGCCATCTCTACGAGCTGGCACCGATCGCGGTGCTGATCGGCACCATCTACTCGCTGGCGCGCATGGCGCAGGCCTCGGAATACACCATCCTGCGCACCGGCGGCCTCGGGCCGGGCCGCGCGCTGTCGCTGCTGGCGGTGCTGGGGGTGATGTTCGGCCTGCTGACCTTCGTCATCGGCGACTACGTGGCGCCGGCCAGCGAACGCCAGGCGGTGCTGCTCAAGGCCAGGCTCAGCGGCGGCATGACCGTCGGCGGCGCCGGCGCCTGGATGAAGGACCGGCGCAACGGCAGCGACGGCGCGCACAGTTTCTCGGTCAATGTGGCCGGCACCAATGCCGCCGGCGTGCTGCAAGGCATCCGCATCTTCGACTTCGACGCCGACGGCCGGCTGGTGCAGCGCATCGCCGCCGCCCGGGCCATGGTCGACGCCGACGGCACCTGGACGCTGACCGACGCCAACGTCGACCATTGGCCCAGCGAGCAGCAGGCCGGTGTCGCCGCCGTCGTCTCGACCCGGGCCGCATCGATGCAGTGGCCGAGCACGCTCAGCGCCGAGGTCGTCGCCGCCGCCGTGCTGCCGCTGAACACGATGACGACGCTGGAGCTGTGGCGCTACAGCCGTCACCTGAGCGACCAGGACCAGGCCGCCCAGCGCCATGAAATCCGCTTCTGGAAGAAGGCCTTGTACCCGCTGGCCTGCCTGGTGATGGTGGCGCTGGCGCTGCCGTTTGCCTACATGCACGCGCGCGCCGGCAGCGTCAGCATCAAGGTCTTCGGCGGCATCATGCTGGGCATCAGCTTCGTGCTGCTGAACAACCTGGCCGGCCACATCGGCCTGTTGCGCGACTGGACGCCGTGGATCGCCGCCGCCGTGCCCAGCCTGCTTTACCTGCTGCTGTCGCTGGGCGCATTTGCCTGGCTGGTGCGCTACCGCTGAAGGACGACGATGCAAGGCCTGATCCTGTTCGCCCATGGTGCCCGCGACCCACGCTGGGCGCTGCCTTTCGAGGCCGTGGCCACGCGCGTGCGCGCCGCCCGCCCCGGCCTGGCAGTGCGCCTGGCCTACCTGGAATTCATCGCCCCCGACCTGGCCGGCGCCGGCGCCGAGCTGGCGGCGCTGGGTTGCACACGCATCGCTGTGCAGCCGATGTTCCTGGGCGCCGGCGGTCATGTGCGCAAGGACTTGCCCTTGCTGCTGCAGGCGCTGGCCGCGGCCCACCCGGCGGTGGCTTTCACCGTGCACACCGCGGTCGGCGAGATCGAGTCGGTGGCCGACGCCATGGCCGCTGCCGCGCTGCACGCCTTGCCTGAGGCCTGACGCCGCCATGAACCTCAACCAGTTCCGATTCGTCCAGGAGGCGGTGCGCCGCAACCTCAACCTGACCGAAACCGCGAAAGCGCTGTTCACCTCGCAGCCCGGCATCAGCAAGGCCATCCTCGAACTCGAGGAAGAGCTCGGCGTCGACATCTTCGCCCGCCACGGCAAACGGCTGCGCCGCGTCACCGAACCCGGCCAGCAGGTGCTGAAGTCGATCGAGATCGTGATGCGCGAAGTCGCCAACCTCAAGCGCATCGGCGAGCATTTTTCCAAGCAGGACGCCGGCACGCTGACGATTGCCACCACCCACACCCAGGCACGCTACTTCCTGCCCGCGCCGGTGGCCCAGCTGCGCAAGCGCTTCCCCAAGGTCCAGGTCGTGCTGCACCAGGGCATGCCCGAACAGGTGGCGCGACTGCTGCTCGACGACGTCGCCGAGATCGGCCTGGCCACCGAAGCGCTGGCCGATTACGACGAGCTCATCACCTTGCCGTGCTACGAATGGCAGCATGTGATGGTGGTGCCGGCCGGCCACCCGCTGGCCGGCGTCGAGCGGCCGACGCTGGAGCAACTGGCCACCGAACCGCTGGTGCTGTACCACCACACCGTCACCGGCCGCACCCGCATCGACCAGGCCTTTGCCAGGGCGCGGCTCAAGCCCACGGTATCGATCGAGGCCATCGACTCCGACGTCATCAAGACCTATGTGCGGCTGGGGCTGGGCATCGGCATCGTTGCCGAGCAAGCGGTGCGTG
>JAUYAJ010000484.1 GCA_030693565.1 Rubrivivax sp. | reverse complement strand
ACGCTGCCGGCGGCCCAGCCGAAAGCGGCGATGAGCGGGAACAACAGGCCTTTCCAGGCCCGCGCCGTGCCGGCCGCCGGTGCCAGCACCGGCCAGGCCAGCACGGCGATGCCGGCGGCGCCCAGCGCCAGCGCCAGCGCGCGCCGCCGGTCGAGCCGCTCATCCAGCAGCCACCAGGCCAGCAGCGCCGACATCATCGGCATCGTGAAGGTCAGCACCGCGGCGCGCGATGTCGTGGTGTTCAGCTGCGCCCAGGCGGTGGCGAGGTTGAAGACGGCGATCGTCAGCAGCCCGCCGACCAGCACCACCGGCCAGGCCGCGCGCGCCGGCAGCAGCGGCTGGCGCCGCGCCAGCTGCACCAGCAGCAACAGCAGCGCGCCGCTGCCCAGGCCGACGGCGCGCAGGCTGAACGGCGGCAAGGCACCGAGCGTGATCTTCACCGCCGGCCAGTTCAGGCCCCAGAACAGCGCCAGCAGCGGCGGAATCCACCACAGGCTGCGCGCGGCCGGCGCCATCGGTCAGAACGGCCGGCCCAGCGGCTTCAGGCGGATGCCGCGCGTCAGCCGCGTCCAGGGGATGTCGCTGGGGTCGGCGGTCATCGGCCCGGGCGCTTTGGCGACCAGGATCTCCTGCGCGATCGGCGTGAAGTCGGCGCGGAAATGCACCGAACTCTTGTTCACCAGGATGGCCTGCTGCGTCGGCTCGATGCCGACGAAGCGGTACAGCGCCTGGTCGGCGAGCTGGGTCTTGCGGCTGGCGACGACGATGCGCACGCCGTCGATCGCCAGGCAGGCGCTGGGCCCGAGGTCCATGCGGGCGCCGCGCGAGAACGGGCCGTTGCAGTCGACCTTGCCTTCGGACAACGACTGCACGGTGTAGAAAGCGCGCAGTGGCGCGTCGCCGGCAATGCCTGATTTGCCGCCGAGCGCAATCTCGATGCGCTGGCCGACACCTGCCGCATGCGCGGCCAGCGCCGCCGCCGGGTCGACCATCACGCCGGACGCGGCGCGGCGCGCGCCGCAGGCCAGCAAGGCGCGCAGCATGCCGGTGGTGTCGCTGTCGCCGCCGGCGCCGGGGTTGTCCTGGGTGTCGGCAATGACCACCGGCTTGCTGGCGTGCTCGGCGATCGCCATCGCGCGGCGCACGGCGTCTTCGGCGCCATAGACCGGGACGTCGAAGCGGCCTTCCTGCGCTTCGATCAGCGCCGCCATGCGCGCCACCGCGGCCTGCGCCGCGGCTTCGTGGCGGCCGTAGGCGAACACCACCGGCCCGCAATCCGGGAAGTCGGCGGCCGGGAATCCCGGCGTGAAGCTCAGCGTGCCGACATCGGCGCTTTCCAGCGCCGCCAGTTCGGCGTAGATCGAACGCGCCGGTTCGAGGTCGGTGCACTGGGCGCTGAGCGGTATCAGGAAGGGCAGCCGATGCGAGGCGTGTGCCGGCCGCGCCATGCCGTCGGCGCGCTGGGCCAGGAAGAAGGCGGCGCGCGCACCGGTCTCGGCCATGTCGACGTGCGGGTAGGTGCGGTAGGCAATCAGCGCGTCGGCGCAGTCCAGCATCTGTTGCGTGACGTTGGCGTGCAAGTCCAGGCTGGCCACCACCGGCGTGCGCGCGCCGACGACGCGGCGCACGCGTGCCAGCAGCTCGCCTTCGCCGTCGTCGACGTGTTCGGCCACCATCGCGCCATGCAGGTCGAGGTAGACGGCGTCGGGCTGGGCGTCGCGGATGCCTTCGACGATCATCGCCGCGATGCGCTCGTAGGCATCCTGCGTGACATGGGCGGAAGGCTCGCTGGCAGCCCAGGCGGTGGGCACGAGCTGGTGGCGCGTGCCTTTCATCTGCTCGATGAAACCGGCGATCGGCAGGTTGCGCGCCACCATGGTCTCGAGGATTGCGCCGCCGCGGCGCAGCCCGGGCCAGCCGCCGTCGCGCTCGAAATGTTCGAAAGACGCCTTGGTCGGGGCGAAGGTGTTGGTCTCGTGCTGGAAACCGCCGATGGCAATGCGCATGTCTAGGAGGCCTGGGAGAAGTCAAAGTCGCGCCCCGGTGCGGCCGCGAACAGCGCCTGCGTGTAGGCATGTTGCGGCGCGCTGAACACCTGGTGCGCCGGGCCGTATTCAACCACCTCGCCCTGGCTCATCACGGCGAGCTGGTCGCAGACCTGCGAGGCCACGCGCAGGTCGTGGGTGATGAACAGCATCGCCAGGTTGAGGCGGCTGCGGATTTCCTCGAACAGTTCGAGCACCTGGGCCTGCACCGAGACGTCGAGCGCCGAGACGGCTTCGTCGGCGATCAGCAGTTCGGGCTCCATCGCCAGCGCGCGCGCGATGCAGATGCGCTGGCGCTGGCCGCCGGAGAACTGGTGCGGGTAGCGCTCCATCGCGCTGGCGTCCATGCGCACCATCTCGAGCAGCTGGCGCGCGCGCTGCAAGGCTTCGGCGCGGCCCATGCCGTAGTTGACCGGGCCTTCGATGATGGCCTCGGCGACGGTGCGCCGCGGGTTCAGCGAGCGGTAAGGGTCCTGGAAGACGATCTGCACGCGCTTGCGCAAAGGCCGCAGCGCGCGCGCCGACATCATCGCGATGTCGGCGCCGCCGAGCAGCACGGCGCCGCCGCTGGGGTCGACCAGGCGCACGATGCAGCGCGCCACCGTCGACTTGCCCGAGCCCGATTCGCCGACGATGCCCAGCGTCTGGCCGCGGCGGATCTCGAAGCTGACGTCCTTGGCGGCGTGGACCTTGCGGTGGGGGCCGAACCAGCGCTTGTCGGCGTAGGTCTTGGACAGGCCGCGCACCTGCAGCACGACCGGCGCGTCCATGTCGATCGGGCGCTGCTTGAGGTGCAGCGTGGGCACGGCGGCGATCAGCATGCGGGTGTAGCGATGCTGGGGCCGCTGCAGCACGTCGT
>JAUYAJ010000474.1 GCA_030693565.1 Rubrivivax sp. | reverse complement strand
ATGGCCGGCGCCGGCGGGCCGCCGCCGGCCGATCTGGCGGCGCGCCAGCAGTGGATGGAAAAGCGCCTGCAACTGATGCAGTCGATGATGCAGATGATGATGGACCGGCTGCCGCCACCGGCAGCGCGGCCCTGACGACGGCGCTGCGGCCTACTTCGGCGCTGGCCTGGCCAGTGGCGTGAAGCGCGCCGTCGCCGGCGCCTTGCCCGGCAGCGTCACTGACACCACCGCCTTCATGCCGGGGTCGGCCCGGTAGTCGCCGCTGCCGGCCAGGCGGTTGTCGCCCGCCGGCCGCAGCGTGATGGTGGTCTTGGTCGCACCGCTGAGCAGCGTGACCGTTGCGCTGGCGCCGGCGGTGGCCACGTCGGTGCCGGCGTGGTCGCTGACGTAGACCGTCACCGGCGTCGCCGGTCCGGCGCCGGTGGTGGCCACCACCAGTTCAAGGTGGACCTCGCCGGCGGCGCGCAACTGGCCGCCGTGGGGCGGCTTCAGGTGGGCGATGGCGGCGTCGTCATGGGCTCGCGCCGGTGCTGTGCCGGCCAGCAGCAAGGCGGCCAGGGCACTGGCAATGAGGGTGTTCATCTCGGTCTGTCTCCTGCGGTTCAAAGGGTTGGCGGGCATCAGAAACTTTGCGAAGCCCTGGACTCGACGAGCCGGCGCGTCGGCGCCGCGCCCCAGCGGCGGTACATCAGCGGCGTCAGCAAGGTGTCGAGCAGGGTCGAGCTGATCAGACCGGCGAAGATCACCACCGCCACCGGGTGCAGCACTTCCTTGCCGGGGGCGTCGGCCGACAGCAGCAGCGGCACCAGCGCCATCGCCGCCACCAGCGCCGTCATCAGCACCGGCGTCAAGCGCTCCAGCGAGCCGCGCACGATCATCTTGTCGCTGAAGGCTTCGCCTTCGAAGGCGCACAGGTTGACGTAGTGGCTGATCTTCAGGATGCCGTTGCGGGTGGCGATGCCGGCCAGCGTGATGAAGCCCACCAGCGCCGCCACCGACAGCGACTGGCCGGCGATCCACAAGCCGACCACGCTGCCCACCAGCGCCAGCGGGATGTTGCCCATCACGATCAGCGCCAGCACCGCCGAGCGGTAGCGGCTGTACAGCACCATGAAGATCAGCGCCAGCGAGACCAGCGACAACAGGCCGATCAACCGGGTCGCGTCCTCCTGGGCCTGGAACTGGCCTTCGAGCGCGGTGAAGTAGCCCGCGGGCAGGGCGCTGGCGGCCAGCACCTCGCGAATGCGCTGGACGACGGCGCCAAGTTCACCTTCGGCATTGGCCGAAATGACGATGCGCCGGCGGCCGTTCTCGCGCCCGACCTGGTTCGGTCCCAGCCCTTCCTCGACGCTGGCGATGCGCGACAGCGGCACATGCCCGCTGGGCGTCTCGATCAGCAGGCTGCGCAGCGCCAGCGCGTCGCGCGCCTTGTCGGGCAGCCGCACGACGAGGTCGTAACGGCGGTTGCCTTCGACGAGCTGGGTGATGCGCTCGCCGTCGATCGCTTCCTCCAGCCCGCGCAGCACCGCGCCCGGCGCCACGCCATGGCGCGCCGCGGCCTCGTGGTCCAGGCGGATCTTGAGCTGCGGGATCAGCACCTGCTTTTCGATCTGCAGGTCGGCGATGCCGGGGATGCTGGCCAGTTCCTGGCGCAAGCGCGCGGCAACGTCGCGCAGCGTGTCGAGGTCGTCGCCATAGACCTTGAGCGCGATCTGCGCCCGCACGCCCGACAGCAGGTGGTCGAGCCGGTGCGAGATCGGCTGGCCGATGCTCACCGTCGACGGCAGCACCGCAAGGCGGCCGCGCAAGTCCTCGATGACTTCGGCGCGCGTGCGGCCCGAGGCCTTGAGGTCGACGTCCATCTCGGTGTAGTGCACGCCCTCGGCATGCTCGTCCTGCTCGGCGCGGCCGGTGCGCCGGCCGACCTGGGTCACCTCGGGCAACTGCATCGCGATCGTCTCGGCCAGCGAGCCGATGCGGTTCGACTCCGACAAGGCGGTGCCCGGGTTCATCAGCAGGTTGACGGTCAGCGTGCCTTCGTTGAACGGCGGCAGGAAGCTGCGCGGGAACTGCGTCGCCGCGAGCGCTGCGGCCAGCACCGCCGCCAGCGCCAGACCGAGCAGCGCCGGCGTGCGCCGGAACGACCAGTGCAGCAGCCGCTCGTCCCAGCGCTTGAGCCAGCGCACCAGCGGGCTATCGCCATGGTCCAGGCGCTTCATCGTCGGCAGCAGCCAGTAGCACATCACCGGCGTCAGCGTCGTCGCCACCACCATGCTGGCCAGGATGGAGACGATGTAGGCCAGCCCCAGCGGCGTGAACAGCCGGCCCTCGATGCCGGGCAGCGCGAACAGCGGCAGGAACACCAGCACGACGATGAAGGTGGCGTAGACGACGCCGCTGCGGACTTCGATCGAGGCCTTGGCGATGACCTCGATCGCGGGCAAGGGACTGGCCAGCAGCCGGTTCTGGCGCAAGCGGCGCAAGACGTTCTCGACGTCGACGACGGCGTCGTCGACGAGCTCACCGATGGCGATCGCCAGCCCGCCCAGCGTCATCGTGTTGATCGACAAGCCGAA
>JAUYAJ010000468.1 GCA_030693565.1 Rubrivivax sp. | reverse complement strand
GGCGCTGACGCTGGGCCCGGCGCAGCCGCGCGAGCTGCTGCCGCACGGCACCTTGTACGCCCATCTGGTGGCTGCCGACGACGCCGACGAAGCCGCCTTCCTGCGCGCCGCCGACGCCGAACTGGCAGCGCTCGACGTGCGCTGCCGGCTGATCTGCGGCCGCCATCAAGTGGTCGAATCGGGCGTGCTGCAAGGCTTCAGCCTGATGCTCGACGGCTTGTCGCCCAAGGCCGCGCTGCGCGTGCTGGAGGCGGGCCTGGGCCGCCACCGGCGCCTGGGCTGCGGCGTCTTCGTCCCGCACCGCTCGGCCGCAGCCGTCGGCGGCTGAATCCCCAAGTTCGCCAGGAGACAAACGCGATGAGTTATGTGGTCAATGGCACCGAACTGCAGACCGACGATCAAGGCTATCTGCTCGAACCCGACTTCAGCGACGAGGTGGTGCGGGTGATCGCCGCCGCCGAAGGCATCGAACTGAACGACGACCACTGGAAGGTCGTCGCCTTCCTGCGCGACAGCTACCGCGAACACGGCCAGACGCCGAACTTCCGCAACCTGCTCAAGGCCCTGGCCGATGTGCTGCCGGGCTGCGACAGCAAGTCGGTCTACGACTTGTTCCCGGTCGGTCCCGCCAAACAAGGCCCGAAGGTCGCCGGGCTGCCGCAGCCGCTGGGCAAAGGCGGCTATTGATGGCTACTGCACACTGCCCCACCAAAGCGCTGCTGCGATGAGCACCAACCCGGCCATCCGCATCAAGAACCGCTGGTTCAAGGCCGGCGCCGGCCACAGCGCGCAGGAGCAAGCCAGCGCGATGGGTTTCATCGTCTGGCGGGTGGCGCAGAACATGCTCAAGCGCATGCGCGGCGCGCAGTTCGACATCGACGCCGGCGGCGCCTACTTCGACTTCATGCGCGAAGTGCTGGTGTTCCTGATCGCGCTCACCGACCGCATCGCCCATGCCCGCCTCGACCCGGCGCAGCGCGCCGAGTTCACGGTGGCGCTGGTGCGCCACGTGGCCGGTACGCTGCAAGACAACGAGCATGACTTGCTCGGCGCCAAGGCGGCCGGCGCGCCGTCGTACGCCGACACCTTCATCGACCTCAGCAACGAGGTCGGCCCCCATTACGCCGAGTTCGGCGCCGACCCGACTGCAGCCGCCGCCGCCAACAGCTTCGAGCCCGACTTCGCATTCGTGCGTTACCTGGGCGTGCGGCTCGAACCCACCTTGCCCGACAAGGACCGGCGCTGGGTGCTCGACCAGGTGATGGCGATCGAAGCGCCGGAGGCGATCGCGATGGTCCAGCGTTCGATGCTCGAGCTGCACGACCCGGCGCCGCGCAGCGCCCGGCGCTCGACGGTGAGCGGCGACTGAGCCATGGGCGCCGCCTTCAGCCCCGCGGTGATGGCCCCAGGCGCCAACCCCTTCGACTTGTCCGACGACAAGAGCTACCAGCGCTGGCGCGAGCGCAAGCTGGCGCTGGCGCCGACGACGGCGGCCGAGCTGACGGTCGACATCGCCGACCCGTGCCGGCTCACGGCCAACGAACGCACTGCTTTGCTGGACCGCATCACACGCGCCAACATGGCGGTCTATCGATCGCCCGTGCTGGACGACGACAGCGAACTGCCGCGGCGTCTGGGCGCCCAGCTCGGCATGCACCGGCTCGACGCCAACTGGCTGGCCGGCGAAGACGGCGTCTCGCCCATCGCCGTTCACGCAGGTTCAGCGCCGGCGGCAGGCGAGCGCGGCAGCTTCGTCCCCTACACCGACAAGCCGATCGGCTGGCACACCGACGGCTACTACCACCCGCCGCAGCGCCGCATCCACGGCATGATCCTGCACTGCGTGCGCCCGGCCTTGGACGGCGGCAGCAACGGTTTGCTCGACCCCGAACTGGCCTACATCGCGCTGCGCGACGCCGATCCGGCCCATGTCCATGCGCTGATGCAAGCCGACGTGATGCTGATTCCGGCGCGCACCGGAGAGGGCGGCATCGCCCGGCCGGCGCAAGGCGGGCCGGTGTTTTCGGTCGACGCCGTCGACGCCAGCCTGCACATGCGCTACACGGCGCGGCGGCGTCACATCGCCTGGAAGGACGATGCCGCCACCAGCAGTGCCGTCAGCGCGCTGACGGCACTGCTCGCCGGCGCCCTGCCCGGCATCGTTCACCTGCGGCTGCAGCCCGGCATGGGCATCGTCGGCCACAACGTGCTCCACGAACGCAGCGGCTTCGCCGACGACCCGGCGGCGCCGCGCCTGCTCTACCGCGCGCGTTTTCTGGACCGTGTCAGCCCGGCGGCGGAGGCCTCATGGCGCAATGGGTGACGATCTGGCGCGCCGCGCAACTGGTCGGCGTGCCGCGCGGCAAGCTGCAGCAGCGCGTGCGCTCGGGCGAGATCGAACTGGCCGACGGCCTGGTGTCGACCGAGACCTTGCTCAAGCTCTACCCGCAGACCCGCATCGAAGAGTCGGGCCTGCTCGAGCGGGTGGCGCAGATCCGCGACGACGCCTTTGGCCGCCGCATCCGCGAACGCCTGCTGCCAAGCCAGGAAGTGCTGGCCCAGCGTCTGTTCAGCCAGAGCCAGGAACTGGCCGAGCTGCGGCGCCACTTGCAGCGCTACCACGCGCTGGTCATCGGCTTGCGCGACAGCCTGGGCGAAGCCGCCGGCACAGTAGGCGCCGGCAACAACCCGCTGCCCGCATTGCAACGCCAGCTGAACGACGGGCTGGCGCGGGCGCTGGCCTCGGACGCCGTCGACGTGCTGGACGCCATGGATGACATGTTGAAAGTGGTCACGGCCCAGGTCACGCTGCGCCCCAGCGGTCACCAGTTTGTCGTCGAAGGCCACGACTCGCTGCTGCAAGCCGGCATACGCGCCGGCCTCAAGCTCAACTACGGCTGCGGCAACGGCAGCTGCGGCATGTGCAAGGTGCGCGTCACCGACGGCCAGGTGGCGCGCAGCATGCCCAGCGACTACGTCTTGTCCGAAGCCGAGAAAGCGCAGGGTTATGTGCTGGCCTGCGCCCACACCGCCGCCAGCAGTGAAGTGACGATAGAGACGCTGGAGGCCGCCGGCCCGGCCGACATCCCGCAGCAGCAGATCGTCACCAGCGTGCGCGCCGTGCGCGAGCTCGCCCCCGACACCTGGCTGCTGCACCTGCAGACGCCGCGCAGCCACCGGCTGCGTTTCCTCGCCGGGCAGTCGGTGACGCTGGGGCTGGCGCGCGGCGAAGGGCTGCGCCGCGACTACCCGGTCGCCAGCTGCCCGTGTGACGACCGCAACCTGCACTTCTTCATCGCCCGCGACGACGACGACCCGCTGGCTGGCGAACTGCTCGCCGGCCGCATCAAAGCCGGTGAAGCGGTCACCGTCTGGGGGCCGAGCGGCGAGTTCGTGCTCGGCGACGGCAGCCACCCGCTGGTGTTCGCCGCCTGTGACGCCGGCTTCGCCCCGATCAAGAGCTTGATCGAACATGCCTTGTCGCTCGACACCTCGCCGTCGATCGCGCTCTTCTGGCTCGCCACCCAGCGCGATGGCCACTTCCTGGCCAATCAGTGCCGCGCCTGGTCCGAAGCGCTCGACCCCTTCGAATACACGCTGTCCGCGCACAGCGACCCCGCCACCGGCGCCAGCCAGATGGCGACCTCGATGCGCGCCGACCTGTTCGACATCGACTGCGCCTACTACATCGCCGGCCCGCAGGCCTTCATCGAGGCGCTGCGCGCTGAACTGGGCGCCGCCGGCGTGCCCGAATCACAGATGAGCTGGGAGATCGTTGGATGAGCTGTGCCTGCAAGACCCCGCCGGCGCCCGCCGCCGAAAGCCATGACAGCGGCGCCGCCGGTTGCAGCGGTGGCGAGTCGTTCGCGCTGCAAGTGCTGGGCGACGACATGCTGCCCGAGTTCCGGCATGGCGAGATCATCATCGTCGAGCCCGACGGCGCGCTGCGCGACGGCAGCTTCGTGCTCGCCCAGCCCGGCGGCGAATGGACGCTGCGCCAGCTGGTCCGCCGCGGCGCTGACGGCTGGGCGCTGCGGGCGCTCAATCCCGGCGGCGGCGAGCCGCCCGAGCTGGCGCTGCCCGACCTGAGCGCGGTGCACGGCGTCGTCATCCAGAAGTCGGTTCCCGGCCGCCGCCGCTTGACCAAGTTCTACAGCTGAAATGCCTTACTACGTCTACGCCGTCAAGGCCTTCGCCCAGCTCGAGAAGCTGGCCGAGTTCGACACCTTTGCGCCCGCCTCGGCGCATGCCAAGTCGCTGCGCACCACAGCCGCCGGCAGCGTGCGCATCAAGGTCATGTTCGCCGACAACCCGCTCGCCGCCGAGGACTTGCTGCTGCAAGTGCGCCAGCCCGGCCCCAGTGGCGACGAATGAGGCGCCGGACCGATGGAGGACTCAGCGCCGCCAACGGACTGCTGCGAAGGCCATGGCGTCAACGCCTGCGTCTTCGCCAAGGCCTTGCTGGCGCGCGCGCTGCCGTGCGCGCTGGCGCAGCGCCGTGACGCCGGCGAGCGTGTGCTCGTCGAATGCCCAAGCCCGCCGGCACGCGCCCAATGCGCGCGCCTGTACGCGCTGATGCATGAACGCGCCCGCTTCGCGCTGCGCCTGCCGCTGCCTGGCCGGCCACTGACCCACATGCAGGCGCTGCGGCTGCAATGCGGCGGGCTCAAGGCCTTGCAGCAGCAACTCGCCAGCGAGCACGCTGACGTCCACCAGATGGTCGGCGCGGCAACAGCCCGCCATGGCGACTTGGCCGACCTGCCCTGGGCGCCGCTGGTGGCTGCGCTGGCAGCCTGGCAGGCGCCGCGACGCGGCCGGCCACGGCCATGAACGAAGCCGAACGCGCCGCCCTGGTCGCCGCCGTGCAGACCAACTGTCACATCGCCGACGCCCGCCACGCCGCCGACATGACGATGTGCATCTACCTGCTGCAGATGCGCGAATACCACCGCTGGGAGCGCGGCCTGGCGCTGGGCGCCGCCATCGATCGCGAAGCCGTGGGCGACTGGATTGCCGAGCGCGAAGCGCTGTGGACCACGCTGGAGGAAGCGCCCTTCGTGCCCCTGCCTCTGGGCGGCGCGCAGGCCTGCGACGCCTTCGATCTCGAAGCCATCGACGCCCGGCTGCGGCCACTCGGTCTGCTCTACGGCGCCGGCCTCGTCGGAGGCGGCCGGCCGGTGTTCTTCATCGCCGAGTTGCAGGACGCGTCGCAGCGCAGCGGCTTGCCGGTGCTGACGGCGGGTCGCGAACTGGCGCGTGGCCTGCTGGCGCCGCCAGCGGCGCTGGGGCGCTATGGCGATCAGCGCAGCATCTTGATCCGCCGTGAATCACTGGCGCGCTGGTGCTGGGAACGCTACGAGGCCTACACGCTGCGGCGCAGCGCCGGCACGCCGTTTCATGCCGTCGTCCAGAGCTACGGTCTGGACCGCGACTTCGCCGCGGCGCTGCCGCGCTGGCTCGACGACCAGACCGAGATCCTGGTGCTGCACGAACTCGGCGAAGCCCAGGCCGACCCTCTGCTCGGCCCGCCCTGGGCCGAGATGCGGCTGTCGCTGCGCTCGCGCCGCACCGACCTCTTCGTGCGCGCCGTGCGCGACAACCTGGCCGACCTCAGCCTGACCTTGCCCACCTTGCTGGCGCGCGGCGCCGACAGCTCGGTCCACGCCTGGTTCGCCAACCACGAAGGAGTTCGCGACGCCTTGCAGCCGTCGCTCAAGGCCGGCTATGAAGCCTGGCGGCGTGG
>JAUYAJ010000451.1 GCA_030693565.1 Rubrivivax sp. | reverse complement strand
GTCCCAGATGGCTTCGTCACTGAAACCATGCAGCTGAAGCGCCGCGAAGTCCGCGTCGTCGATCTCGTGTGACGTCGTGCACACCTTCATCGCGAAGTCGAGCATGGCGCGCTGGCGCGGCGTGATGTCGGCCTTGCGGTGATTGACGGCGACCTGGTCGGCCAGCAGCGGGCTTTTCTCGTGGATGCGCAGGATCGCACCATGCGCCACCACGCAGTACAGGCACTGGTTGGCCGCTGAGGTGGCAACGATGATCATCTCGCGCTCGCCCTTGCTGAGCCCGCCCTCTTTGAGCAGCAAGGCGTCGTGGTAAGCCATGAAGGCGCGCCACTCGGCCGGCCGGTGCGCCAGCGCCAGGAAGACGTTGGGCACGAAGCCGGCCTTGGCCTGGACTTCAAGGATGCGCTCGCGCATGTCGGCGGGCAGGTCCTGCAGATCGGGAACGGGGTAGCGAGAGATCGGGCTCATGGTCGGCTCCTCAGGTTCTGAACTGCATCGCGTGCAGCCGCGCATACAGGCCGCCGGCGGCCAGCAACTGGGCCGGCGTGCCTTGTTCGACCAGGCGGCCGGCGTCGAAGGTGAGCACGCGGTCGGCATGCTCGATGGTCGACAGCCGGTGGGCGATGACGATGGTGGTGCGCCCGCGCATCAGCGTCTCCAGCGCCGCCTGCACGGCGCGTTCGGACTCGGAGTCGAGCGCCGACGTGGCTTCGTCCAGGATGAGGATGGGCGCGTCCTTGCAGATCGCGCGCGCAATCGCCAGCCGCTGGCGCTGGCCGCCTGACAGCTGACTGCCGTTGTGGCCGATCGGCGTGGCCATCCCCTGCGGCAGGCTGTCGACGAAGTCCAGCAGGTGGGCGCTGCGCAAGGCGTCGCGGATGCGCTCGGGTGCGATGTCGGCACCCAGCGCGACGTTGGCCGCCACGCTGTCGTTGAAGAGCACGACGTCCTGGCTGACGAAGGCGAACTGGCGCCGCAAGGCCTTCATGTTCCAGTCACGCAGCGCCACGCCGTCGAGCCGCAATTCGCCTTCGGTGGGGTCGATGAAGCGCGGCAGCAGGTTCACCAGGGTCGACTTGCCGGCGCCCGAGGGGCCGACCAGGGCGACGGTTTCGCCAGCGCCGACCTGGAACGACAGCTCGGCCACCGCCGGCGCGCCTTCGTCGCGGTAGCGCAGCGTCACCGCGCGCACGTCGATGGCGCCGCGGGCGCGGCCGCCGTCATGCTGGCCGCCTTGTTCGAGCGGGCAGGCGTCGATCAGGTCGAGCCCGCGCTCCACCGCCGCCAGGCCGCGGGTGATGGGCGCCATGACGTCGGACAAGTGCTTGATGGGCGCCACCAGCATCAGCATGGCGGTGATGAAGGCGACGAAACCGCCCACCGTGCCGCCGCCGCTGCCGCTTTGCCACAAGGCCGCCACGATCACCGACGACAGCGCGCAGGCGGCCAGTATCTGGGTGATGGGCGTCATCGTCGCCGCCGCCACAACCGACTTGAGCATCAGCTGGCGCAGGCGGTCGGCGCGGACGAAGAAGCGCTGCGTCTGCACCGGCTCGGCGCCGTGCAGGCGCACGATGCGCCAGGCCAGCGCGTTCTCTTCCACCACGTAAGCCAGCTCGTCGGTGGCCTTCTGGCTGTCGACGGTGATCTTGTGCAGGCGCCGGCCCAGCATCCGCATCACCAGTGCCACCGCCGGGAAGAGCAGGGCGACGAACATCGTCAGCTGCCAGTTCAGCCACAGCAGATAGCCCAGCAAGGCCAGCAGCGTCAGCGAGTCCTTGACCAGCGTCAGCAGCGCACTCACCAGCAGCATGGTGCCGCCCTGGGCTTCGTAGACCGCGGTGTTGGTCAGGCTGCTGGCGGTGTGGCGGGTGTAGAGCGAAGGCTCGGCTGCCAGCAGGCGCTCGAACATGGCCTGGCGCAGTTGCAGCACGGCCCGGTTGGCGGCCCAGGCCAGGCCGTATTGGGCGACGAAGCCGGCCAGGCCGCGAACCGCGAACAAGCCGATGATGGCCGCCGGTATCAGCCACAGCGGCAGCGCGCCGCCAGTGAAGCCGCGGTCGAGCAGCGGCTGCATCAAGGCCGGGATCATCGGCTCGGTGGCGGCGCCGATCAGCGAGCCCGCGGCCGCCGCGGTCAGGCCCAGCCGCCCTGTCTTCAGGTAGGGGGCGAGGCGGGCAAAGCGTTGCAGCAAGGTCGGCATGGCGGCGGGCGTGCGCGGCGCAGGAGTGCGTCGCGTGAAGCGCGCGATTATCGGGGCCGGCGGCGCCGCCAACCCCTCTGCCTACAATGGCCCCGGTTCCACCGCCCTGCCGACGACGACAAGAGCCTGCCTGTGAAACCCTTCAGCGACGACCGATCCACCGCCCCGCTCTGGCCCAGGCGGCGCTTCGCCGCGGCGCTGGGCGCATTGGCGGCCACGCCTGCGATGGCACAGTTCCGCATCGAGATCACCGGCGTCGGCGCCACCCAGGTGCCGCTGGCGGTGGCCACCTTCCGCGACGAGGCGGTGTCCGGCGTCGCGCTGTCGTCCATCATCCGTGCCGACCTGCAGCGCAGCGGCTTGTTCGCGGTCAGCGACGCACCGATGGCGCTCGACGAACGCAGCCGCGTGGCCTTGCCGGAGTGGCGCGGGCGCGGTGTCGACGGGCTGGTCACCGGCTCGGTGACGCGCCTGGCCGATGGCCGCTTCGACCTGCGATTCAAGCTCTGGGACATCGTGCGCGGCGAAGACATGGCCGGCCAGAGCAGCGTCGTGCTGGCCGCTGACCTTCGGCTGGCCGCGCACCGCATCGCCGACGAGATCTACCGCCTGCTGACCGGCGAGCGCGGCGTCTTTGCCACCCGCATTGCCTATGTGATGCGCAGCGGCCCGCGTTACACGCTGCACGTCACCGACGCCGACGGCGAGGGCGGCAAGATTGCGCTCGCCAGCAACGAGCCCATCATCTCGCCGGCCTGGTCACCGAACGGCAAGGAACTGGCCTATGTGTCCTTCGAGACCCAGAAGGCGGCCGTCTGGGTGCAGGACCTGAGCAGCGGCGAGCGCCGCATGCTGGCCGACTTCCGCGGCTTCAACAGCGCGCCGGCCTGGTCGCCCGACGGCAGCGAACTGGCGCTGACCTTGTCGCGCGAAGGCGTGGCCCAGCTGTGGGTGATGCCGCGCGCCGGCGGCACGCCGCGCCGCGTCACCAGCAGCAGCTCGATCGACACCGAGCCCGTCTATTCGCCCGACGGCCGCATGCTCTACTTCGTCAGCGACCGCGGCGGCAGCCCGCACATCTACCGCGTGCCCGTGGTCGGTGGGCCGGTGCAGCGGATCAGCTTTTCGGGGCCGTACAACATCAGCCCGGCGATCAGCCCCGATGGCCGCACGCTGGCTTTCATCAGTCGCCAGGGCGCGGCCTATCGGCTGATGACCCAGGACCTGGAAAGCGGCAGCGTGCAGACCCTGACCGACACCACCGACGACGAAAGCCCGAGCTTTGCGCCCAATGGGCGGCTGCTGGTCTACACCACCCGGCTGCAAGGGCGTGATGTGTTGATGACGACCACGCTTGATGGCAAGATCAAGACGCGCTTGCTGAGCAGCGGCGCCGACATGCGCGAGCCGGCCTGGGGGCCTTACGAGCGCTGAACGGATCGAAAGCAAGCGGCGCCGATGGCGCCGCCCGCACCACATTCCCACGATTGATCCAAGGAGCACCTGATGAAGATGATGACGAAAAGCAGGCTGGCGATGCTGGTGGCAGTGGTCTTGCTGGCAGGGTGTGGCTCCAGCGTTGAACTCGCCGAGCCGCCGGTCGAGACGCGCATCCCGCGGCCGACCGCGGCGACCCCGGGCAGCGGCAGCAGCAGTGCGCTGTCGGCGGCAGCGGCCTCGGGCGTGACGCCGGGTTCGGCCAGCGCCAGCGCCGCGCCGCGTCACCAGCAGCAGCTCGATCGACACCG
>JAUYAJ010000436.1 GCA_030693565.1 Rubrivivax sp. | reverse complement strand
GTCGGGCAGGCCCACCGCATGGAGCAAGCTGCCGGCCATGCGCGAGATGTAGCTGCGCCCGGCGCGCGTGACGATGGGTGTGCCCATCCACAGCGCGTCGCTCGCCGTCGTGCCGGCGTTGAACGGAAAGGTGTCGAGCATCAGGTCGGCGAGCTGGAAGCGCGCCAGGTATTCGGCCGGCGAGACGCGCGGCGCGAAGATCAGCCGCTCGCGCGCCACGCCTTCGGCGTCGGCCTGGCGCAGCATGTTCTCGCGCGCGGTGTCGTTGTCCGCCAGCAACCACAGCACGCTGCCCGGCACCTGGTGCAGGATGCGCATCCAGGCCGAGAACATCTCGAGCGTGAACTTGTGGTTGTTGTTGAACGAGCAGTAGACGAACGCATCCTCGGGCAGACCGTAGGTGGCGCGCTGCGGCCGCGGCGCGACGTCGCGCTGGCGGTCGCTGACCTGGTAGCAATGCGGCAGGTAGATCGGTTTTTCGGTGCAGAAAGGCAGCAGCTCGGGCGGCATCACGAAACGGTCGGCCAGGATCCAGTCGACTCCCGGCAGCGCCGAGGTGCCAGGCAGGCCGAGGTAGCTGACCTGCACCGGCGCCGCGCGGTGGCCCAGGATCGCCGGCCGCGCGCCGTTGGTCAGGCCTTGCAGGTCGACCAGCACGTCGATGCCGGATTGCGCGATCAGCTTGGCCGCCGTCACGTCGTCGACGCCGGCGAGCCGCACATGGTGGTCCAGCGCTTTCAGCAGGCGCTGGCGCTGTGCCATCGCCGAGTCCGGCGTCCAGCAGAATCCGAACACCTCGAAGCGGCTGCGGTCGTGCAGTTCCAGCAGTTCGGGCATCAGCAGCCCGACCGCGTGCATGTGCAGGTCCCCCGACAGGTAGCCGATCCGGATGCGACCGCTGCGCGCCGGCATCGCCGCGTGCAGCGGCGTGGCCGGTGGCCGCGGCACACGCTCGTAGGCAAAGCGCTGCGCTGCCAGCAGTTGCACCGCCGGGTCGTCGGTGGCGCTCATCATCGCCAGCGGCGAGGTGCCGAGCAGGAACTGATTCGGCGTGACCGCGCCCACCGGCGCGTACAAAGGCCAGGCGCATTGCTTCTGGCGGATGTGGACGTAGTGCTGGATGACGTCGAACTGGTCCGGCTTGAGCTCCATGCTGCGGCGCAGCTGGACCTCGGCCTCGGTGTAGCGGCGCTGCGATTCGAGCAGGCGCGCGGCGTTGTTGATCGCGTGCAGGCGCTGCTCGGGCGTCGGCGCGCCCCCGGCGTCGTCAGCCACCAGGCGCCAGACCGCGAGCGCGCCCTCGACCTCGCCGCGGCGTTCGAGCAGGTGCCCCAGGTTCAGCCTCGCCGGGGCGAAGTCGGGCTGGAATTCGAGCGCTTTGCGGTAGGCCTGTTCGGCCTCGTCGTGGCGGTTCAACCCGCCGAGCACGGTGCCCCAGTTGAAGCAGGCCACCTGGCGCAGCGGCGACGCCGTGTGGGTGATCCAGGCCTCGTAAAGCTGGGCCGCAGTCAGGCCCTGGCCGGACTGCTGCAGGCGATGCGCTTGCTCGAGCAGGTCGGACAAAGGCAGCGCGCCGCGGCGGGCCAATTCGAACAGCGGCTCGGTTTGATCGGTGGTTGAAGTGGCAATGACGGAGTCCATGCGGCTCCCTGGGGCGTGGATGCCCTTCATGCTAGGCAGCACAGCCGGCGGCGAAGCCCGCAACAACAGGTGTTTCCGGGCATTGATTCACGCCCGGGTACTGCTCGCCGGCAGCGCCGCGGGGCGCGGGGCGGGATCAGCGCAGACGAGGTGCGGCCGGGACAACTCGTCGCCCGCGCCAGCCCAGCGCGATACGCGCGCGGTCGGCGCCAACGCACAGCGCCCAGCACAGCCAGGCCGACCACAGGCTGTGGCTGGGGAAATGGGCGCCGCGCGCCAGCTGGGCCCAGCCGAACAGCAAGCCCAATGCCAGCACCGCCGCCAGCGCGCCACGCGCGCGCGCCGGGTGGCTGCGCCGCCACAGAAAGTACAGGCTGAAGAAGGCGAACGCCGCCACCGCATGGCCTGAAGGAAAACAGTGGCCGGCGCCGCCGTCGGTCAGCCCGAGCTGCCAATGCGGCACGTAGTCGGCCAGGCCACCGAATTCAGCCAGATCCCAGGGGCAGCTGGTGCTGCTGACACGTTTGATCGCCGGCACCAGCAGCAGCCCGGCCAGCGTGGCAGCGGTCCAGCGCAGGTGCTCATGGCGGGCGGCCGGGCGGCGCCAGGCCTTGAGGGTCAGCGCCAGCAGGCCGGCCAGCATCAGCCACGCCAGGCCGCGCCCGCCCTGGTGCAGCAAGCCACTGGTCAGCCAGTGATCGCGCCAGCCAAAGCCGGCGCCGTTGCCAAACCAGCGCGCCACCACCAGGTCCCAGCCCGAGGCCTCCCACAGCGCCAGCGCCGCCAGCGCCAGCCCGGTGATGCGCAGGTCACGGGCGCCCGTCGCCATCATGCGGCGGGCACGGCCGGCCGGCGGCAGCCGGCGCTCACATCCCAGGCCGGCTCGTACAGCGCAGTGCGCACGTCGAGCAAAGCCAGCAGGGTGTGGAACAAGTGGTCGTGCGCCACCGGCTGGGCGGCGCGCTGGCGCAGGCAGTCGACATCGACACCACTGGCCTTGGAAAACCCGGCCGAAGTCCACATCAGCATCGGCACCCGGGTCTGCACCAGGGGCGCGATGGCGTACGGGATGCCGTGCAGGAACAGGTTGTTCTCGCCCAGCGACTCGCCATGGTCGGACACGTAGATCAGCGCCGAGTCGATCTGCCCAGCCTGGGCCTGCAGCTTGGCGATCAGGCTGGCCAGCAGGTGGTCGGTGTAGAGCAGCGCGTTGTCGTAGGCATTGACGATTTGCTCGCGTGTGCACAGCCGCAAGTCGTCGCTCTGGCAGGCCGGCTGGAACTGCCCGAAAGCAGCCGGATGGCGGCGCGAATAGGCCGGCCCATGGTTGCCGATCGGGTGCAGCACCAGCAACTGCGTGCCCTGGGCGCGCGCCAGCCGCTGGTCCAGGCCGTGCAGCAGGCCTTCGTCCAGGCAGCGGCCGTCGCTGCACAGCCCGGGCGCGTTCAGCGCCTGCACCGTGTCGCCGGGCAGGCCGTCGCAGACGCCTTTGCAGCCCGACTGGTTGTCGCGCCAGTGCACGGCCACGCCGGCGCGCGCCAGCACGTGCAGCAGCGACTCGCTGCCGCGGATGCGCGCCTCGTCGTAGTCGCGCCGCCCGACCGGGGCGAACATGCAAGGCAGCGAGACCTCGGTGTTGGTGCCGCAGCTGCTGACCTGGGCGAAATTGATCACCGGCAGCCGCGCCAGCTGCGGCGTGGTCTGGCGCGCATAGCCCGACAGCCCCCAGTTGGCGGCGCGTGCCGTCTCGCCCACCACCAGCACGACGACGAAGGGCTTGGTGCGCGCGGCCTGCAGGGGCCCGAATGCGGCGTCAAGACCGATTGCCTGGCGCGGCCGGGCGGCGCCGCGCGCCTGCGCGGCGCCCACGCTGGCCAGCGACCACAGGTAGTTGGCCGGCGTCACCAGGTAGCGCACCTCTTTGTGGTTGCGCATCATCGAGGCCAGCGGCTGGAACGCCACCAGCAGCGCACCGACC
>JAUYAJ010000414.1 GCA_030693565.1 Rubrivivax sp. | reverse complement strand
TGGTGTGCGGCACCACGGCCGACTGCGCCGGGATCGCCATGCCGCGGCGCAGCAGCCGGATCTCGCGGTCGATGTCGACGCCCAGGTTGATCGCGCGGCGCAGCGCCACACGTTCGGGTTCGAGCCCGCCGACCACCGGGTCGAGCATGTTGAAGTAGGTCAGCCCGGTGTCGGGCAGCAGCACCTTGACGCCGCGAATGCCTTTTTTGGCCAGGTTGGGGGCCACCTGGCCTTTGGGCATGGCGATGTTGATGAAGTCGCCGGGCACGGCCGTGACGTCGATCTTGCCGTTCAGGAAGGTCAGCCAGCGCGGCTGGCTTTCTTCGATCACCGAGACCTCGACGCGGTCGACCAGCGGCAGCCGACGCCCCTTCAGCTTGGCCAGCATGGTCTGGCCGGCAGCGTCGCCCGCGGCGGGCTCGGCGTCCCACAGCACTTCGCGGTAGTTCGGGTTGCGCTCGAGCACGATCAGCGATGAACGCCGCCACTGCGCCAGCACGAAGGGGCCGGTGCCGACCGGGTGCTCGCCGATCTTGTCGCCGTAGTGCTGCACGACCTCGCGGGCGACGGCGCCGAAGATGTCGCTGGCTGCCAGGTTTTCCAGGAAGCGCGGCCGCGGCTTGGCCAGCACGTACTGGACGGTGTAGCGGTCGAGCGCGCGCAAGCCTTCGATCTCGCGGTCATAGTCGAACGGCGCTTTCTTCTCCTGCGCCTCTTTGCGCAAGGCCGCCAGGCCGACGTAGCCGAGGCTCTCGACACTGCTCCACAGCGCGGCCTTGACCGCCGGGTCGGCAAAGCGCTTGAGGGCGAAGACATAGTCCTGCGCCGTCAGTTCGCGCGGCACGCCCTTGAAGGCCGGATCGTCGGCAAAGAAGATGCCGGGCTGCAGGCGCACGGTCCAGGTGCGGAAGTCGGCCGAGACTTCGGGCATTCCCACCGCCGTCAGCGGCTTGACCTTGACCGGCCGTGCCAGGTGGTCGTACTTGTAGAGGGTCTCGAAGATGTGCGGCGTGATGGTGCGCGAATACAGGTCGCTGATCTGCGCCGGGTCGAAGTTGGTCTCGGCGACCGGGAAGGCGATGTGCAGCACCTTGCGGCCGTCCGCCGCCTGCTGGGCGTAGGCCGGCAGCGCCAGCGCCGCCGCCAGGGCGAAGGTGTCGCGGCGCTTCATGGCGCAGCCTTGCGGGTCTGGTGGGCCTGGTGGACCTGGCGGCTGGGGTCGAGGTCGATGTACTTCCAGAAGTCGCGCACGAAGACGTTGCGGTGGTAGCCCAGCACCCAGGGGTGGGTCAGGTCGGTCGAGATGCGGTGCACGTGAACCTTGTAGGGCATGTAGGCCACCATCAGCTTCTTGGCGTCGTTCATCACGGCCTGGCGCTCGTCGCCGTCGGGCAGGCTGCGCTGGGTTTCGTAGAGCTTGTTGAACACCGGCAGGTCGAAGCGCGCGTGGTTGGCCTGGCCCTTGTTCGGGCCGTAGCCCAGCGCCAGGAAGGTGTCGCCGTCGGGCTGGGTGGCGTTCCAGCCCACGCCCCACATCATCAGCTTGCCGGCGCGCGAGCTTTTCAGGTTCTCGGGCCACTTGGCGGTCTTGAACTCGATGCGGATGCCGATCGCGGTCATGTTCTTGCGCCACAACTCGTTCGACTGCCGGCTCAGCTGGTCGGGCTGTGTCGAGTATTCCAGCAGCAAGGGTTGGCCGTCGGGCAACTCGCGCCAGCCATCGCCGTCGCGGTCGACATAGCCGTGCATGTCGAGCAAGGCCTTGGCGCGCGCGCGGTCGAACTCGCTCATCTCGCTCTTGAACTTGGGGTCGTAGCCCCAGGTCTCGGGGCCGATCGTCGACTGCCCGGGAATCGCCTGCGTGCGGCGCACCAGCCGGATCTCGCGGTCGATGTCGACTGCCAGCGAGATCGCGCGGCGCAGCGCCACCTTGTGCGGCTCGTAGCCGCCGACCACCGGGTGCTCCATGCCGAAATAGGACACCGAGACGTCGGGGCGCGGGTAGCGCACCATGCCGATGCCGCGCTTGGCCAGGTTGGGCGCGAGCTGGTTGTTGGGGAACGCGACCTGCGAGAACTCGGCCGGCACCTGGTCGGCCAGGTCTTGCTCATCGTTCAGGAACGACAGCCAGCGCGGCTGCGCTTCTTCGATCACCGAGATTTGCACCTGGTCGATCAAAGGCAGCTTGCGGCCTTTGAACTCGCGTGCAATGGCTTGCAGCCGCTCGTCGCCGGCCGGCGGGTGCTCGTCGTAGAAAACCTCGCGAAAGCCCGGGTTGCGCGTCAGCAGCATGCGCGAGCTGCGCTTCCACTGCGTCAGCATGAAGGGGCCGGTGCCGACCGGGTGTTCGCCGATCTTGTCGCCGTAGAACTCGACGACTTCGCGCGCCAGCGCGCCAGTCAGCGCACCGTCGATGAAGTGGTACAGGAAGCGCGGCTTGGGGTCGGCCAGCAGGACGCGGAAGGTGTAGCGGTCCAGCGCCTTCAAGCCTTCGACTTCGCGGTCGTAGTCGAACGGCGTCTTCTTCGCCAGCGCTTCCTTGCGCAGCTCCGACAGGCCCAGGATCTTGTCGTTCTCCAGCAGGTAGAGGTTGCCGCTCTTCCAGCGCGGGTCGTAATGGCGCTTGAGGCTGTAGACGTAGTCGGCCGCGGTCAGCTCGCGGCGCACGCCTTTGAAGGCGGGGTCGTCGGCGAAGTAGGTGCCGGGCTTGATGCGAAAGGTGAAGCTGCGGAAGTCGGCCGACACCTCGGGCATCGCCGCTGCGGTGTTGACGCGCATGCGCGTGGGCTTGGCCAGGAATTCGAATTCCAGCGGGGCGTCGAAGATGCCGGCGGCGACGGTGCGCGAGTACAGGTCGGTGATCTGCGCCGGGTCGAAGTTGGTTTCGGCGATCGGGAAGGCGTAGCGCAACACCTTCAGCGGCTGCGCGGCCTTGGGCGCGTCAGCGGCCTGGGTCGGCAGCGCCAGGCTCAAGGTCAGCGCGGCCGCGGCGGCCAGAACGGTGGCGCGGCGGCGCGACAAGTGGGCTTGGATCATGGCGCGGCTCCGTCGATGTCGATGTAGCGCCAGTAGTCGCGGATGAAGGGGTGCGGCCGGTAGCCCAGCACCTGCTTGTGGGTGAGCCAGCTGTCGATCGGATGGGCGGTGGCCTTGAGCGGCATGTAGGCCAGCGACAAGCGCAGCGCTTGCTGGATCAAGGCGTCGCGCTCGGGGCCGTCGGCCATGGCGCGCTGGCGTTCGTGCAGCTGGTTGTATTCGGGCAGGTTGAAGCGCGAGTGGTTGGACTGGCCTTTGTTGGGGCCGTACAGGACTTCCAGGAAGTAGCTGCCGTCGGGGATGGCGGCGCTCCAGCCGGTGCCCCACATCATCAGCTTGCCGGCTCGGCTGGCCTTGATGTTCTCCTGCCAGGCGGCGATGCGGAAGGTGATGCGCAAGCCCAGCGGCACCATCGCCTTGCTCCACAGGTCTTGCAGCGCGCGCGAAGCCTGGTCGGGCTGGGCCGTCAGCTCCAGCACCAGCGGCTGGCCGTCGGGTTGCTCGCGCCAGCCGTCACCGTCGCGGTCGACATAACCATGGATGTCGAGCAAGGCCTTGGCACGTGCCAGGTCATGGTCGCTCATTTCGCTCTTCATGCCGGCGTCGAAACCGCTGACGCCGGGCGGCAGCACCGACTGCGCCGGCACCGCCTGGTTGCGGCGCACGAGGTCGATCTCGCGGCGCACGTCGTAAGCCAGGCCAATGGCGCGGCGCAGCGCCACGCGCTCGGGCGTGTAGCCGCCGACCAGCGGGTGGTCCATGTTGAAGTAGGTGTACCAGGTCGTCGGCGCCACTTGCTGGTGCAGGCGCACGCCGCGGCGCGCCAGGTGGGGCGCGACCTGGCGGTTCGGCGCCGCCAGGTTCACAAACTCGTTGGGCACGCCGACCATGTCGAGCTGGCCGTTGAGGAAGGACAACCAGCGCGGCTGGGCTTCTTCGACGACGCTGATCTCGACGCGGTCGAGCATCGGCATGCTGCGCCCGCGCGAATGGGCGGCAATGGCCTGGCCGGCGACGTCGCCGGCGGCCGGTTGCTCGTCATAGCTGCGGTGCCGATGCGCCGGGTTGCGGTCGAGCACGATGCGGGTGCCGCGCGTCCAGGCGGCGAGCCGGAACGGGCCGGTGCCGACCGGGCGCTCGCCGATGCTGGTCTTGGCCGCTTCGACGACCTCGCGGGCGAGGGCGCCAGTGATGGCCGGGTTGGCGAACACATAAAGCAGCCGCGGCGCCGGCCGCGACACCCGCACTTCGAAGCGGTAGCGGTCGAGCACGCGGATGCCGGCGACCTCGCTGTCGTAGTCGAACGGTGTCTTGTCCTTGATGGCGCGCTGGCGCAGCTCGGTCAGGCCGAGCAGGCCTGCGCCTTCGAAGTGGAACAGCGTCGGGCTGCGCGTGGCCGGGTCGTAGTAGCGCTTGATGCTGTAGACGTAGTCGGCAGCGATCAGCTCACGCGGCTTGCCGCCGAAGGCCGGGTCGTCGCCGAAGTGGATGCCGGGCTTGATCGTGAAGACGAAGTGCTTGTGCTCGGCGTCGACCTCGGGCATCGCGGCGGCGGTGTTGGGCTTGAGCCGCACCGGGCGCGCCAGCTGGTCGTAGGTCAGCGGGGCGTCGAACAAGCTGGCCACCAGCGCCGCCGAGATGACGTCGGAGATCTGCGCGGGGTCGAAATTGTTCTCGCGGCTGCCAAAACCCAGCCGCAACACCTTGGCGTTGGCGGGCAAGGGCGCGGCCGTTTGCGGAATCGACACGGAGGCAGGGGCGTCAGCAGCGAACAGCAGCAGGCCGGCGACCAGGGGAATCAAGGCAAAAGACTTCATTGCGACGAGGCGGGCGCGGGCAAACGGGGAGTCTAAAACGAGCCGACCGCGCTGTCGGCCCGTGAACACCCGCGGCTGGGGGGGAAACCACCGCCCGGCCAGGCCCTGGTGGGCGCCTAAACTCGCGCTTTCGAAAATTGACCCACCTTGCGGGGCGGGCATGGAGCAGTATCTGATGGCGGCATACCTCATACGGCGCCTGTGGCAAATGATCCCGACCTTGGCCGGGGTGGTGCTGCTGGTGTTCGTGCTGTTCAAGTTCTTCGGCGGCGACCCCGCCGAGATCTTGGGCGGCCTCAACGCATCGGCGGAGCAGATCGATGCGATCCGCCAGGAACTCGGCCTCAACGAGCCTTGGTGGGTCCAGCTGTGGATCTTCGTCAAGCAGATCGTCACCTTCAACTGGGGCAAGAGCTGGGCCACCAATGAATCGGTGAGCAACCTGTTCGCGACCCGGCTGCCGGCGACGCTGACGGTGATGATGCCGATCCTGATCCTGGACGTGGTCCTGGCGCTGCCGATCGCGATGTGGGTCGCCTACCGCCGCGGCTCGCTGGCCGACCGCACGATCATGGTCATCACCACGGTGGCGCTGGCGATCAGCTTCCTGGTCTACGTGATCGTCGGCCAGTACGTGTTCGGCTTTCTGCTCGGCTGGTTCCCGGTCCAGGGCTGGAGCGACAGCGTGTGGAACAACCTGATCACCTACGCGCCGCTGCCGGTGCTGCTGGCGGTGATGGTCGGGCTGGCGCCGCAAACCCGGCTCTACCGCAGCTTCCTGCTCGACGAGCTGGGCCAGGACTATGTGCGCACCGCGCGCGCCAAAGGCATGACCGAACGTGTCGTGCTGTTTCGCCATGTGCTGCGCAACGCGCTGATCCCGATCCTGACCAACATCGGCCTGGCCTTGCCGGGCATCTTTGTCGGCTCCTTCCTCATCGAGGTCTTCTTTTCCATTCCCGGTCTGGGCCGTGAGGTGTTGCTGGCGGTGAACCGCAGTGACTACCCGGTGATCCAGGCGGTGACGGTGTATCTGGCGGTGCTGACGATGTTCATCAACTTGGCGACCGACGTCCTGTTCAAGCTGGCCGACCCGCGGGTGGTGCTCAAATGAGCGCCGTGCTGGGAACCGCAGCCTCGCTGGCCGACACGCGCCAGCGCTCCGAAGGTGTCTGGCACGCGGCCTGGCGGCGCTTCAAGACCGACCGCGTCGGCTTTGTCTCGCTGCTCATCGTGCTCGCCTTCCTGGTGCTGATCGCCGCTTCTGCGCTCGGCCTGGTGGCCAAGGACTGGCAGCGCGAAGTGGGGGTGCCGAACGCGCCGCCTACATTGCTCGGGCCGGCCGCGCCGCAGGACACCGGCGCGATCGAATCACCCAAGGGCCCGAACGTCGACCTCAGCGACATCGACCCGCTGGCGCCGCGCTACAAGGAATGGGACGAGCGCGCCGCCCAGTTCAAGACCACCGAGACGGTGAAGGCGCAGACGCTGCCGCTGGGCGCCGACCGCCTGGGCCGCGACGTGCTGGACAAGGCCATCAAAGGCACCGAAGTCTCGGTCTTCGTCGGCGTGCTGGCCGCGGTGGTCGCCACCGGGCTGGGCACCTTGCTCGGCGCCTTCGGTGGCTTCTTCGGCGGCAAGATCGGTGACTTTCTCGAGTGGCTGTACAACGTCTTCGAGAGCATCCCCGGCATCTTGCTGATCTTTGCTTTTGCGGCGGTGTTCGGGCGCGGCATCGGCACCGTGGTGCTGATCCTCGGGCTGACCGGCTGGACCGGCATGTACCGCCAGGTGCGCGCCGAGTTCATCAAACACGCCAGCCGCGAATACGTGCGTTCTGCCGAGGCGATCGGCGCCTCGACGATGTCGCGCATGTTCCGCCACATCCTGCCCAACGTCAGCCACGTCGTGCTGGTGCGCATGTCGCTGCTGACCGTGGGCTTCATCAAGGCCGAGGTCATCCTGTCCTACCTGGGTCTGGGCGTGCCGATCGATCAGGTCAGCTGGGGCACGATGCTCTCCGAAGCGCAGAGCGAGCTGATCCTGGGCCACTGGTGGCAGCTGGCGGCGGCGACGCTGTTCATGGCGGTGTTCGTCACCGCTTTCTCGTTGATGGCCGATGCGCTGCGTGACGCGCTCGATCCGAAGCTGCGTGGACTGGACTGAGCGCCGCGCCGGGCCGACCCAAGCAAGCGAATATCCCCCTGGGGGATCGACGAACGTACACGTGCGGCGAGGGGCCGAATCAATCATGTTGCTGAGCATCCAGGACCTGAAGGTCGCCTTTCGCATGGGCCACGGCGTTCGCGCCGAGGCCGTCAAGGGCGTCAGCTTCGACATCCCAGAAAACACCACCGTCGCCCTGGTCGGCGAATCGGGCTCGGGCAAGAGCGTCACCGCGATGTCGGTGCTCAACCTGCTGCCCGACAACGCCGAGCGCAGCGGGCGGGTGCATTGGCGCGGGCGCGACCTGCTGCAGGCCAGCTTGTCCGAGCTGCAGGCTTTGCGCGGGCGCGAGATCGCCTGCGTGTTCCAGGACCCGATGAGTTCGCTGAACCCGGTGTTCAACGTCGGCCAGCAGCTGTGCGAACCGCTGATGCGCCACCTGGGTCTGAGCCGGCGCGAGGCCTTGGCGCGCGCCGAGAGCCTGCTCGCCGAGGTCGGCATTCCCGAGCCCAAGCGCCGGCTGGCGTCCTACCCGCATGAGATGTCGGGCGGCCAGCAGCAGCGCGTGATGATCGCCATGGCGCTGGCCTGCGAACCCCGGCTGCTGATCGCCGACGAGCCGACCACGGCGCTGGACGTGACCATCCAGCGCCAGATCATCGAACTGCTGGCGCGGCTGCAGAACAAGCACCGCATGAGCGTGCTCTTCATCAGCCACGACCTGGGGCTGGTGGGCGAAATC
>JAUYAJ010000412.1 GCA_030693565.1 Rubrivivax sp. | reverse complement strand
GCGGCGAGCCGGCGCCGGTAGGCGAACCAGAGCAGACCGCGGACGACGACGAACAAACCGAACAGCACCATCGGCAGCGCGCTGCCGGCGCCGTGCAGCGGCACTGCGAGCAGGAACAGCCCGCCGCCTTCGGCCAGCCCGGTGGCGACGATCAGCGGCACGACCCGCGGTTCGCGCCAGGCCGGGATGCCGCGCGCCGCCCGCAGGATGCGGCTTTGTGTGTACAGGAAGGCCAGCGCCAGCGCGCCGGCCAGCCAGGCCATGCCCGGCACGCCGGCGGTGGCGGCCAGGGCGGCGGGGAAGAGCAGCGCGGCGAGGAAGGCTTCGCGCGACATCCACGACGTGCGCGGATTGAAGAACACGTGCAGCGCCCGCAGCGGGCGGCCGATCTCGAGCCAGACGCAGAGCAGGCCCAGACCGACCAGCGCCAGCCCGAGCAGCAGCAGGCCGGCCAGCGCCAGCCCCTGCGCGCCAGCGAGCACGCTGAACACGATCAGGCCCGAGCCGGCGCCGCCGCCGATGAAGTTGCCGGCGGCGCGCCAGTCCCAGTGGTGCTGTTGCCAGGGGTTCGGGCCGAAGGGGTCGTGTGTCATGTCGCGGCTCCTGGCGCGGGACCGTCCCAGAGGTAATGGAAGCCCGGGCCGGTGCCCAGACCCTCGTGCATGCGGAAGTGCTGGTTCTGTGCCAAGGCCTGCGACACGTTGCTGTGCGGGTCGTCGCGGTCGCCGAAGATCAGCGCCTGCGCGATGCAGGCGTTGACGCAGGCCGGCGTGGCTTCGGGGTCGACCCCAGGCGTCAAGCCTTGTTCGAGCCCGGCGTCGATGCGCTCGACGCAGAAGGTGCATTTGGTGGCCACCGCGAGCCGGGACTCGTCGTGGCGCAAGGCCTCGGTCGCGGTCGGCTGGCCGTAGGCGAAGCTGGCGCGGTCGGTCTTGTAGCGCGCCTGGTAAGGGCAGGCCACGGCGCAGTAGGCGCAGCCGATGCACAAGTCGTAGGCTATGGTGACGATGCCGTCGGCACGCTGCTTCGTCGCCGTGGTCGGGCAGACCTCCATGCACGGCGGGTCTTCGCAATGCTGGCAGCCCACCGGCACGAAGGCGCGCTGCACGTCGGGGTACTGGCCGAACTCCATGTCGAGCACACGCCGCCACTGCACGCCGGGCGGCGTGGCGTTGGCATGCTTGCAGGCGGCGGTGCAGGTCTGGCAGCCGACGCAGCGCCGCAGGTCCGCCACCATCGCCCAGCGCGTCATGCCATGCTCCCGTGCGAATGCTGGATCGGCCGGCCCGCCGGCGGCGCGCGGCCGGCCGGCGCGGCTGCGGCTTTGTCGATGCGCACACGCACGATGTCGGCGCTGGAGCCGGTGGCGTCGGTCAGGTCCATCGACATCGTCGCCAGCGTGTTCAGGCTGGGCACGCCGAAGTCTTTCGCCAGCGGCGTTTTCCAGTGGTCGAACTGGCCGATCAGCAGCAAGGTGTCGGGGCGGATGCCCTGGCGCAGCACGACCCGGCCGCGCACGCTGCGGCCCGGGGTGGAGATCTCGATGTCGTCGCCGTCGGCGATGCCCAGGCGGGCCGCGGCGCCGGCGTTCATGATCACGCCGCGGTGGCCGGCGACGTTGTCGGCCACTTCACGGATCATCTGCACGCCGACGTTGCCGCCCCAGGCGTATTGCATGCTGCGCGCGGTGAGCAGCCAGAACGGGTAGTCCGCCGCCTGGCCGCCGGCGCTGGTGACCGCGCCTTCCCACAGGCCGGGGAAGTCCTTCCACACCGGCAGCGCCTGGTACTCGGCCATCTGCTGGTCCCACCAGTGCATGTCGTGCTCGTGCAGCCGGCGGCCGAGCTCGGTGCCGATGCGTTGCAGCCGCTCCTGGTAAGGCATCTCGAAGCGCAGCCCGCGCTCGACCATGGTCGGGTAGAGGTACCAGTCGCGGCGCGGGAACGGTTTCGTCGCCAGGCCTTCGCGCTTCCACCAGTCCAGCCCATGGGCCTGGGCGCCGTCGGTGAGCTCGGCGCTGGCGGCGCGGCAGACGGCGTCCCAGATCGTTTCGCGGTCGTGGGCGCGGTCGGTGGCGAGCGAGAAGTCGCCGTGCTCACCTTTCAGCGCGACGCCGCCGGCGCCGCGGTTGATGGCGGCGTTGTAGCGCTCGAGGATGCCGGTGCGCCGGGCCAGTTCGGTGGCGATGTCGGTGAAGTCGCGCGCCTGGCCGCGCATCGCCACCACCGGCTGGCGCAAAGCGAAGCCCTGGCGGTCCCAGAACTGCTCGACGTACTTGGTGCCGCCGATGCGGATCAGCTGCAGGCCTTCGAGGTCGGTGGCGTCGGGCAGCAGGATGTCGGCGAAATGGTTGGTTTCGTCGAGCGTGTAGGCCATCGCGACGACGAACGGAAAACGCGCGAGCTTGCCGGCCAGCGCCGCGGTGTCCCAGAACGAGATCGCCGGGTTGGTGCGGTAGTCGAACCAGACGTCGGGGAAGGTCACCGGCGGCAGGCCGGGCGGGGTGCCGTCGAGGAACATCCAGGAGAAGTGGGTCGGCCCCAGCGCCTGGCTCCAGGCGCCGTTGCCCACCAGCGGCACCATCGTTTTGTAGGCGTTGCGGATGTTCGGCCGCGGCGACCAGTTCGCCTTGTCGGTCGGGTTCATCGGGTAGTTCATGAAACCGTCGGGGCCGGGCTGGGCACTTTGCAGGCGTTCGGCCATCGGCCGCACCAGGCGCACCGTGGTGCCGAGCGTGCCGCCGGGCACTTCGAGCGCCCCGACCAGCGTCGCAAGCAAGGTGCGCGCCCAGCAGCATTCGTAGCCGCCCCAGCCGTTGTTGACGGTCTTGCCCAGGGTCACCGCAACCGGGCGGTAGGGCATCGTCACGCCTTCGATGTCCACGGTCTGGCCGACGCAGGCGTGCTCTACGTATTCCTGAGCCACCTGGCGCATCGTCGCCGCGGGCACGTCGCAGATCGCGGCCGCCCATTCGGGTGTGTAGGGCTGCATGTGGGCGAGCAGCTTGTCGAAAGCAGTCTGGCCGCGCAGCAGGCCCTCGGCCAGCATCTCGTCGTCGGCGCCGATCTCGACGGCGTCGACCTCGACCTGCGCGTGCAGCGCTTCGTCGATATCGGGCGTGTCGTGCACGCAGGCGCAGCCGCGGCGCGCGTCCCAGACCAGCGGCTTGCGGCTCGCGCGGTCGCGCAGGTAATGGCCATGAGGCCCGACCAGGTAGGGCGATCCGGTGCGGCGCGTCAGGTAAGGCAGGTCGAGGCGCTCGCGCGGCATCTCGTGCAGCAGCACGTGGATCAGCGCGAACAGGAAGGCGGCGTCGGTCTTGGGCTTGATCGGCACCCACTGCGCAGAGCAGGCGCCGGTGACCGACAGGTGCGGCTCGACCTGGACGCGCTTCATGCCGCGCACACGTGCGTTGGCGTGGCGCCAGACGCCGACGACGCCGCCCGAGGCTTCGATGTTCGAGCCGCAGGAGATCAAGTAGTTCGTCGTCGGGGTGTCGGCCGCGACGATGAAGGCGCGGTGCCAGAACTCGCCGTACAGGTGTTCCGAGTGGTCGCACTTGACGCCCTGGCCCGAGCCGAAGCCCATGTCCACCGGGCCCCACGCCGACAGAAAAGCCGGGAACATGCCCATGTAGAACTGCGGCGTGCCGCCCCCGCCGAAGCTCGCCGCCAGCCGCGGGTAGCCCGAGGCGTCGGTCAGGCCTTCGGCGCGGATGCGGTTGAGCCGCTCGGCGATGGTGTCGAACGCTTCGTCCCAGGAGATCGGCACGAAGCCCGGGTCGTCGTCGCGGCCCTTGTTCGGGTTCGTGCGCTTCATCGGCGTCAGCACCCGGTTCGGGTTGTAGGTCTTCTGCACCAGGCCGTAGGCCTTGACGCAGACCTTGCCGCCGCCCGGGTGGACCTGGGCGGCGCAGAAGTTGGGCTCGACCTCGGTGGCCACGCCGCCCACGACCTTCACCGTCAGCAGGTCGGGACCGGCCACGCATTGGTAGCAGTAGGTCGGGACGCGCTCGCTGCGCGCCGCGCTGGCACTCACTGGACTACCCTTCGCACTGCGTGCTCCGGTATTCGCGCTTGGTGAGCTGAGACCGGACACAGACAGTCCCTGCGGACTGTCTGTGCCTGTCGAAGGCCATCGGCCTCTGGCCGATGGCGGCCCGGCGCGCTCATGGCGGGCCGGCCCCCTGCGCCTTCTTGGCCTTCGCGGCGAGCCGCGCCTCGGTGGTGGCGAGGTCGACGACGAAGCGCTGGTGGCGGCCGCGGCAGATCGGCTCGACGCTGTCGCTGGCGCTGAACGCGAAGCCGACCGCGCGCCCCTTGACTTCGTCGATGCTCAGCTGCAACTCGACCTTCATGCCCATCAGCGTGGCCGCGAGGTGGTCGAGCTCGATGCGCGTGCCGACCGAGTCTTCGCCGGGGTCCAGGTGCTGGAGCAGCAGTTCGCGGCAGGCGACCTCGATGTCGCGCACCAGCATCGGGGTGGCGTATACGCGCGCTTTCTCGCCCATGAAGTCGATCGTGCGCGCACGGTCGACGGTCAGTGCCGAGATGCTGCTGAGTCCGGACTGCAGGCTGGTCTTCATCGGAGGTCCTTCCTGGAAATCGAGATCTGCGTTTCGAGGCTGGTGACCCCGGGCCGGTGGCAGCCGACATCGCGCGACACATACACTTGCGGCTGCAGACGACGGCCCGGACGACAGGCCCTTCGTCGGGCTCGGCCTTGGCGGGCGTGACAGCGTTCATGCCTTCAGAGCCATTCTGGTACCGGAATGCGGGTATTTGTTTGATCTAGTTCATGTTCAGATGACCTCAGTGCCTTCGAACGCGCGCAACCGGCGCTCCGGGCGAGCCGGCGCCGGGCCGGGCCCGGAAGCCGGCGACGAGCCCGTGATCCGGCCGGTGCGGCGTGCCGACCTGGAACAGGTGATCGCGATCGACGCCACCGTGACCGGGCTGGAGAAGCGCAAGTACTGGGCGTCGGTCTTCCGGCGCTACGGTGCCGGTCGCAGCGGCGACAAGCAGTTCCTGGTGGCGCTGGCGCAGGGGCGGGTCGTCGGCTTCGTGATCGGCGAGGTGCGCGACTGGGAGTTCGGCTCGCCGCCCTGCGGCTGGGTGTTCGCGATCGACGTCGACCCCCAAGCCAGGCTGGCGGGCGTCGGCAGCAAGCTGCTGTCGGCCATCAGCGTGGGCTTTCGCCGCGTCGGCGTGCGCAAGCTGCGCACGCTGCTGGCGCGCGACAACACGCTGATCCTGTCGTTCTTCCGCAGCCAGGGCATGACAGCCGGGCACCTGATCCCGCTCGAAATGGTCCTCGGAGGCGCACCATGAAGCTGCAGAAGAACACACGGCTGGCGCTGTACAGCGTGCTTGAGTTCGCGGCCCGGCCTGGCGACCTGATACCTGCTGCCGAAGTCGC